>JAFUZM010000069.1 GCA_017476605.1 Clostridia bacterium | reverse complement strand
TGTGGTGATTGCCGTGGTGCCCATCATGTTCTCCTATCCGTTTTTCCAGAAGTACTTCATTTCCGGACTGACCATCGGTGCCGTAAAAGGCTGATCCTGTATTTATGGCGGCATGTTGTCCGCTTTAAATAAAAAATATTTTAGGAGGGACTCTATTTATGAAGAAAATGCTGTCAATGCTTCTCGTGCTGGCACTGGCGCTGTCACTTTGTGCCATTGCCTCCGCAGAGGAGCCGGTCCATCTCATCTGGTGGGTGTTTGCAAATAGCGAAGCACCGACGGACTGGGCCGAGGTCGAGGAAGCACTCAATGCGTACAGTGCTGAGAAGATCGGTGTTACCTGTGAATTCAAGTATCTGACCGCGGAGCAGATCGCTCGCTCCATGCAGACCGGTGAGCCGTTTGACATTGCGTTCACCTGCGACTGGTACAACGACTTTGCGACCAACGCCTCTACCGGCATGTTCCTTGATTTGACCGACATCATCAATGAATATGCACCGGAACTGGTTGCCTCCATGCCGGAGAACATCTGGGGCGGCTCCTATTACAACGGACGTCTCTATGCCATCCCGCATATGAAGGACTATGGTCTTGAGATCTTCTGGATTCTGGATACCGACTATTATCTCAATCAGAAGGGTCTCGAAGCGGATCACTACATCTCCTTCGAAGGCATTGAGGATTACCTCAAGATGTACAAGGATGATTATCCAAACGATTATCCGCTCAAGATCGCACACGGCGGAATCACATCCTTTGCAAACTGCCTTGCTGACTGGATCAACCAGACCTACCTGATCGGCCTTGACTGGGATGCCCAGGGAACCGAGGATGAGCTCAAGGTTAAGTCCGCGCTTGAAATCCCGAAGTTCGTCAACCGTCTCAAGACCATCCACAGCTGGTATGAGAAGGGATACATCAATCCTGATGCTGCTCTCACCGAAGCCATCGGCCGTGCCGTTGCCGGTGTCGTGCAGTCCGGCCAGGGCTGGTTCGGCGCTGAGACCGTATGGTCCAATGCCCGCCAGAAAGCCTCTTACATCTCCCGTTTCGACGGACCGTATCTGAGCACCTATTCTCTGCGTGGCTCCATGACTGCGCTCAGCAGCACCACCGAGCATCCAAAGGAAGCGCTCGAGCTCATCCAGCTCATGAACACCGATCCGTATTATCGTGAGACCGCCCGCTACGGCATCGAAGGCAAGCACTTCGTCCGCAACGAGGATGGAACCGTCACCAAGACCGATGCAGGCATCAACAACATGTCTCCGCAGGCTTATGGACAGGGCTTCTACAATGTCGGCGCCATCGAGGCATCCGCGTTTGAGTCCGTTCCGGCTGATCCGGATATGTGGGAGAAAGTCTTCGCCGGCTACGAGGATGCGGTCATCTCCGCCGCCATGGGCTTCACCTTCGATCCCGATCCGGTTCTTGACAAGTGCGCCGCGATCTCTCAGATCATCCAGACATACTCCGATGAGCTCTACACCGGAACCACTGATCCGGATGAGGTCATCCCGCAGATGCTTGAGGAAATGTATGATGTCGGCCTGCAGGACGTCCTTGATGAAGCTCAGAATCAGCTGGACGCCTTCAAGGCTGCTCAGTAATTGACATCTCCGATCCGCTTCTAAGGAAGCGGATCTTTTTTTCTGTATGTAGTGTGCGGTTCTGTTCTTCGTGGGAATATGCTATAATCGGTAGGCTGGTATCTGCATAACAAGTGATGACCAATTGAGGAGAACACATGAACGAGTATCTTTCTTTGTTTGAAACGAAAAAAATGGTGCTCATTATGAGCCTGCCACAGAACGATCCGGATCTCTGCCGGGCGGCCTTTGACGCAGGCGCGGATGCGGTAAAGGTTCACATCAATGTGGACCATCGGGCATCCGGGACCCATTTTGGGACGCTCCGGGAGGAGCGTGACGCCCTTGAAACCATGCTGAGCCATCGGGCGGGCCCCATGGGGCTTGTGCCCGGAGGATCGCCGCAGGCGGTGATGGGAGATCTCAGGGAGGCGCTTTCCCTGCCGTTTTCCTTTTATTCTGTCTATGCGCATCATATGCCCTGGACGCGCATGCCCGAGGACAAGGTGCTGATGGCTGCCTGCGACAGCACGTATTCCCTTGCGGAAATTTCCGGGATGCCAAGATATTGCGGGGTGCTGGAAGCCTCGGTCATCCCGGGCGCCGAATACGGAGCGCCACTTACCATCCGTGACCTGATAAAATATCGCCAGATTACGGAGACGGTCTCCGTGCCGGTGATTGTTCCGACGCAGCGGGCCATTCGGCCCTGCGAAACTCAGGCACTTGCGGAGGCGGGCGTTCGCGCCGTGATGATCGGGGCGATTGTGACCGGGAAAACAAGGCAGGAAATCATATCGGCCATAAAGGCGTTCAGAAAAGCGATAGATGAGGGAGAAGTGACATGCGGATCGCGTTAATTCCCGAGGACTCACGGCCCTGCTGTACCCAGATGGTGGAGCGCATTGCCAGTCATGCCGGCGTCTTACTTGTGATGCCGGACCGCACGGAAATGGACAGCTTCCGTACCCCGTCCAGCTATGAACGAATCCGGGAATTCCTGATTCGTGAGCTGCCTTTGGCAGATGCGGTGGTCATCAGCCTCGAGCACTGGTGCTTTGGAAGCCTGCTGGAATCCCGCGAGGAGACGGTGTCTGAGGCGGAGGCCCTTGGCCGGGTACATGACCTTGAGGAAATCCTAAACGGGTTTCCGGAGGTTCCCGTGTACATGAGCACGATCATCCTCCGCTCCTCCATCTCGACCTTCAGTCAGACGGAGGTTGAACTGTACGAGGCGGTCACGGAATATTCGATGAACATCAGTCGGTATGAGGAAACCGGGGACATGGAAAGCCTTGAACGCGCAAGAAAGGCAGAGCGGAACATTCCGCCGGAGGTTCTGAAGCGCATACTGGCGGTTCGCAGGCGAAACCTTGCCGTGAATCTTGAGGCGGTCAGACTGAGTGCCGGCGGATGCGTTCAGTGGCTTGAGATCCTGCAGGAGGACAGCCAGATGTATGGTCTTCCCAGGAAGGATCAGAAAAAGGTGACGGAAGCGCTTCAAAAGGCGGGCGTCACGAATTTCTGCATGCGAAACGGTGCAGATGAATCCGGCTGCATGCTGACGGCCAGGGCCATGGCAAAGGGCAGGACGTTTGAGGCAGATGTGCGCTTTCTCGGTGATCCCAATGAGTGTGCGCTCTATGAGGACCGCCCTTACCTGACCAACTTCAAGGGAATGATGCGTGAGCTTACTATCATGCATACGCCGGGGGCGGAAAGCATCATTGTGGTCTGCTGTCCCATCAATACGCCGGGCAATGACCTGGCTTCAAGAACGCTTGAAGCCTACGCAAAGGACATAGATGCCCTTCTTGAATCGGGCAGACATGTGTATCTCCTTGATGTCATCAGGCCCAATGGCGGTGCCTCTCTGCTGGTCGAGTCGATGAACCATGCGGATCGTCTCTACGGATACTCCGCCTGGAATACAGCCAGCAACAGCACCGGGACGCTGCTTGCGCAGTTTGTTTCGGATCAGATGGCAGGGAAGCCCAACCGGCGCTTCTTTGAGGAGCGCCTGCTGGATGATCTCATTTACGAGAGCATCCTGCGGGAACCTCTTGAGATCACCCTCCGCAGTCTCGGCGAGAATATCTACAGCCTTGGGGACAAAGCACAGGCGGAGCGCCTGCTGTGGGAGATGATGGAACAGGCACTGCCCAGTCTCTGGATTTCGGATGACTTGCCGCGGTATACGATTTCCCTTCCCTGGAACCGCACGTTTGAGGCGTGGGTGGAGGTTCAGCCATGAACCATGTCATCATTGCAGGCGCCGGTGCCAGCGGGATGTGTGCTGCCATCGCAGCAGCCCGTTCCGGCGCAGAGGTTACGCTGATTGAACGGACCGGTCTTCTGGGTGGAAGCAATACGCTGTCCCTTGTCTGTCCCCTGATGGGTTTCCATGCCGGAGGCGATCAGGTGGTGGCCGGCCTTGCACAGGAAATCGTTGATCGGCTTGGACGGCGGGGTGGAACCCTGGGACATATTCCGGATCCTCTGGGCGTTGCTGCCAGCATTACGCCCATCGAGCCGGAGATTCTGAAGCAGGTCTATTTTGAACTGCTTCGGGAGACCCCGAACCTTTCCCTGATGCTCCATACCACCCTGCTCTCCGCGCAGCGGGAGCAGGACCGGATCACGGGAATCACGGTACAGACCGAAAGCGGCCGCCGCTTTCTTTCGGCAGATGTCTTCATCGACGCCACCGGCGATGCAGACCTTGCGGCCTCCGCCGGTATTCCCTTTACCTTTGGCCGGGTATCTGACGGCCTGGCGCAGCCCATGACGATGGTGCTTCGGATCGGAAATGTGGATCTTTTGCGGGTCCGGGCATTTATGAAGGCACATCCGGATCAGTTCGTGCTTGCATCTAACTGGGAGGAGATTCCCTATACTGCGGTCTCCGGTTTCTTTGATCTGGTCCGTGAGGCACGGGATAAAGGCATTTTGACCTTTCCAAGAGATCGTGTTCTCTTTTTTGAGGGCGTCCATCCGGGGGAGGTCATGGTCAACATGAGCCGGGTCATTCAGTGCCGAAGCACGGAGGCGGAAGAGCGCACCCACGCCGAACTGGAGGGACGCAGACAGGCAGATGAGATTCTCCGCTTCCTGAGGGAACAGATTGTCGGCTTTGAACAGGCCAGGCTGGTGGAAACCGGAATGGAAATCGGAATCCGGGAAAGCCGGCATGTCCATGGCCGGTATACGCTGAGCGAGGCAGACATCCTGCGTGCCGCAGTCTTTGAGGATTCCGTTGCCATGTGCGGGTTTCCCATTGACATTCATGATCCCCAGGGAAAAGAGCTTTACTGGGACGAGACGCAGCAAAGCAGGGGCTACGATATTCCCTTCCGGGTGATGCTTCCGGAAGGACTGCGGAATCTCCTTGTTACGGGTCGCGCCATTTCGGCAACACATGGAGCCGCGGCCTCAGCGCGAATTACACCGACAGCCATGGCGCTGGGAGAAGCGGCCGGAATCGCAGCAGCGCTTGCTGAGAATGGAAACCTTGAAACGCTTGATATGAAAAACCTGCAGCAACAGCTTCTGCGAGCACGTGGAATCCCCGGACGGCGCTTCCTTGGAAGCGTCGGATAAACCGTGAACTGTGTAGCAAAATTATGCTGGTACAGGAACACGTAAGGCCACCCAAAAAGATGCGCTTCGTCTCGGTCAGATGACCGAGACGAAGCGCATTTTGTATGTGTTCATTTCCCATTCGCCAAGGGATTGCGGAAACTGGTGACGCTCTGACCGAACTGGCGATGGAAGCTCTTTGAAAAGTACTGGCTGTCCTGATACCCGACAGCCTCTGAGATCTCGTAAATTTTCATGTCGGTGGTGGTGAGAAGCTCCCGGGCCTTTTCCATTCGCTTTTGAATGATGTAATTGTAGATACTCTGTCCTGTCTCCTTTTTGAACTGTGAGGTGAGATGACAGTGGTTGATGCCAAAGTGTTCGGAGAGCATGACCAGGGATAAATCAGGTTCCTGAAAATGCTGGTCAATATAGAGACGGACACTTTCGCAGATGGATACCTGCGGGGCTTTGGTATTTTGAATGCCGACGGAGGGAAGCAGTCCGTTTAAGTCGGAAAAGGGCTCAAAGCAATGAAGGGTATAGGGGACATCGGTCAGGGTCACAATCGCCTGGGCAAGCTGGGAGGAGATATCCGATTCCGGCTTGTCAGTGGGCAGATACAGGAAGAAATAGGTGCTCTTCTGACGAGGAACCAGTGTGAGACCGGGAATGCGGGCTTCGAGTGCGTTGCTGAAATTCTGGGACATGAGGACATTGGCTGTCTTTGAGCTGGTCTTGGTGAACGTAAACTCCAGGGTGCCGGCAACGCCGGGAATATCCTGCATCACAAGGCCGACACGATTAGCCTCCTCCGCCTCCAGGAGGCCGGAGTTGAGTGCCTGGGACAGGAACTGACGACGGAGGGCAGGCAGTGCCTGAACGATGATTTCCTGGGTACGGCTTTTTTGAAGGACGGTATCCCGTGTTCGACGCAGTACCTCCGTGATCTTTTCGCCGGAGATGGGCTTGATGAGATAGTCAAGGACATTCAGTGACAGTGCTTCCCGGGCATAGGAGAATTCCTCATGACCGGAAATCAGGATGATTTCGGCATCCGGCTGGAGCGCACGGATACGTCGAGTCAATTCAAGCCCGTCAATGACCGGCATCTGGATGTCGGTCAGGAGCACGTCAATGGGATGGTGCGAGGCGTATTCAAGGGCATCCAGGGAATCCGGGGAAATATGGACAAGATCATATCCCTCCTCTGTCCAGTGGATGCTCTTTGGAATGGTTTTGCGAATAATCGCGTCGTCATCCGCGAACAAAATACGGATCATGCTTTTCCTCCTCTAACGAGCAACTTGGTCTTTCGGCGTAGTGGCTTTTGCCAGTGCTCGTCACCTGACAAACTCCTCTAACGAGCAACTTGGTCTTTCGGTGTAGTGAATTTTGTCAGTGCCCGTCACCTGACAGCTGTTTGCCGTGCAAACAGGCCGACTCCTCTCCGCTAAAGTCAAGCGGGATTCGAACGGTGACCAGAGTTCCCTCGTTCAGGGTACTGTCAATGGTGAGACCATATGGGTCGCCATATGTAATGCGAAGGCGCTGGTGGACATTTTTAAGGCCGTAGGTGGAAGGTGCTTTCGGGATTTCACCCTCGGCCATTTCGGCGCGCAGTGCCCGCAGCTTTTCGGGGGAGATGCCAATGCCGTTGTCGGACACATAAATGAGAAGATCATGTCCAAGAGGCTCGGCGGTAATGCTCACAAGTCCCGGGGTCAGACGGGGAAGGATCCCGTGGTGGATGGCATTCTCAACGAGGGGCTGCAGGGTCAATTTGACAATGGTGCAGTCCTGCAGCGTTTCGTCCACGTCTATGTCATAGGACAGGAGATCCTCGTGGCGCATCTGCTGGATGCCCAGATAGCTGTTTACATGGGTCAGCTCCTCGGAAAGGGGAATGTTTGTCTTTCCCCGACTGATTCCGATTCGGTAGAAGGTGGCCAGATAATCAATCATCTGCTCAGCCTCCTGAATATCCTCAGCCTCACACAGCTGGCGTATGGCGTAAAGGGCATTATAGAGAAAGTGCGGATTGATCTGAGACTGGAGAGCGGAGAGCTCGGCCCGTCTCTTATTTTTTTGCTCCTGGTATACACGTTCGACCAGGTCGGAAATGTTTTTGGCCAGGACCTGCGCGTTTTCCGTAATGATGGAAATCTCCTTAAAGCCACGGACATCCTCAAAAGAGGTGTCCAGCTGTCCTGCGCCCACCAGAGCCATTTTGCCGGCGATCTGTTCAAGTGGGCGGTTCAGCTCCCGGGAGAGAATATAGGAAATGGCAAGACCAAATACGGCCAGCATGATGGCCAGAAGCGGAGTAAGGAGCGTAAAGGGCATAAGGTTGAGACGAAGAACGCTGCGGGGCAATGTGAGACAGAGAGAGAGCATGGGAGAGGACGAAAGGGTGTGAAAAAAGTAGTAGAACTCGCGGTCATTGAGAAGACCCTCATGGCCTGCTGCAGTGGGTGTGTCAATATGCTCCGGATTCAGAGTACCGTTTTGGGCGATGGGAACATCGGAATAGAGGAGCGAAAGGGAGGAATTGTCCGGAATGACCTGAGTCCTCAGAACATTTTCCATATAGCTGTTCTGGACATGAACCACGAGAATGCCATGCCTGTGGCTTTCCGGTGTTCCGAGGAGCATGGCAAAGCGGATGGCAGAGTTCTGCGGATAGATGGTGGTGTAGGCCTCTGGAGCGTCGGGGGCAAGCCAGATCAGGTTGTTTTGACAGAACGGATACATGGCGTCAAAGTCAAAGGTAATGGCTCTCAGAGAATTGGACCCCAGGTACTGCATGATGGAATTGTCATCCAGGTAGAGAAAGATGGAAGCGATCATATCGCTGTTCTGCTGATAAAAGCTGCCCAGTTTGTTATTGAGCGTAATGAGGGTTTGCGGTTTGTATTCATACTGTTCGCTTAGGATGCTGTAGCGGAGCAGATTGAAATCGGCACTTTCGGTGACAGCCTGAATCTGTTGCAGCAGATTTGAGCATGCATGATCCAAAAGGTTGCCGGTGTTTTCAATGAGGCTTTCGGAATTTCGGAGAACACTGTCCCGAATCTGGGAGGAGCCGGACAGGGAAAACAGGGTGGTGAAGACGATGACAAAGAGGATGACGAAAAGGAGCATTGCGGTAAAGGTCACCATTCGTAGGGAAGGTGTCCGATTTCGCAGCTGATGGATGAAATGCATGAAAGTCACCTCGGGAGGATAGGGAAGAGGGGAGATGCTGTCCTGCGCTCGCTTTCCAACAAAGGAGAGCAGTCAGGCACTCGCCGGATATTTGTCTGGTCACTGTGCGTCTTTTCCTCTATTGTAGCCGATTTGGCAAAAAAAGGAAGCGACATTTGGTAAAAAACCAAAAAATTTCCACATGAGAGGCAAAATTATTCCATTCCATATGGAGCGGAAAACTGGTTTAATGTTACCAGGAACAAGCGACGGGCAGAAAGGACGGTGGACGCAATGAAATCAATCCGACGGAATCGTGGATGGGCAGCACCTTATCTTTTGATTCTTCCGGGACTCCTGTTTATTCTGATCTTTCTGGCTTATCCGCTGGCACGGGTTTTTTACCTGAGTCTGCAGCACTATAATCCGTCCAAGCCCTATATCACGGGATTTGCCGGACTGGCGAACTTCAAAACGATGTTTGGAAAGCCGGAATTCTATCAGGCACTTTCCAATTCGGGAAGATGGGTTGTAAGTGAAGTGGTTCTGCAGCTGGTCATCGGCATGATGATTGCGCTTGCACTCAACGTGTCTTTCCGCGGCCGTGGTATCTGCCGGGTGATCATCTTTGTTCCCTGGGCGCTGAGCGGCGTCCTCACGGCGACGCTGTGGTCCCTTATTTATAACGAGCACATGGGCGCGCTCAATGCCTTCCTCCTGCAGACGGGGCTCATCCAGAAGGGGGCAGCGTGGCTTGGCAATCGGCATTATGTGTTTAATGCGGTGGTCATTGCGGAATTATGGCGGGGCATCCCGTTCTTTGCCATTTCGCTTCTGGCAGCCATGCAGAACATTTCGCCGGACCTTTATGAGGCGGCGGACATTGACGGATGCTCTGCTGCGCGGCGGTTCTTTTTCATCACGCTGCCGCTGCTCAAGGAGCAGATCGTGCTGACCACACTCCTGCGTACGGTCTGGGAGTTTAACAGTGTGGACCTGATCTACAGCCTGACCGGCGGCGGGCCGGCCGGTATGACCACGACCCTCAGCATGTACATCGCGGATCAGGCGATTCGTACGAGCAATTACGGATACGGCTCGGCGGTTTCGGTGGTGAGCTTCTTCATCCTTACGATCTTTGCAGTCATCTACATCCGCTCTACCCGTTTCGGACAGGAGGTGTGAGACTGTGCAGGGACATAAAAAAAGGCGGCATTCGCCACTGCTCTATCTGGTTTTGATTCCCGGCATGCTGTTTGTGATTCTGCCCATCTACTGGACCATTGTCACCTCCCTCAAGCATGAAGGGGACATTACCAAGCTTCCTGTCAAGTTCTATCCATCGCCGGCAACCCTCGAGAATTTCGTTACGGCGTGGCGGGACATGGGATTCTCAAAATACTTTGTCAACAGTATCTTTATCTCCGCTGTCGCTGTCTTCTTTGTGGTGGTTATTGCCATCATGATCGGATATGCGCTCAGCCGCTATGAATTTAAGGGAAAGAGCGTATTCATGCTCTGCCTGCTGGCCACGCAGTTTATCCCGGCGGCGGTTCTGCTGATTCCGATGTTCAATATCTTCAACAGTCTGCATCTCATCGGCAGCCGCACAAGCATCATCCTGGCCAATATTACCTTTCAGTTTCCGTTTAATGCCATATTGATGCGCGGGTTTATCAGCGGTATCCCCTATGAGCTTGAGGAAGCGGCACAGGTGGATGGTTGCAATCGCCGGCAGGCGGTCTTTTCCGTGATCATGCCGATCCTGAAGCCAGGCATCATTACAACAGCGGCCTTTGCGTTCATCGGCTGCTGGAATGAATTCCTGTTCAGCCTCATGTTCCTGAATGATCCCAAAAAGTTTACGGTGCCCATCGGACTCAAATTCATGCAGGGACAGTTTGATATCAACTACGGTGCCCTGGCAGCCGGCGCACTGATCGCCATGTCCATCCCGGCTGTGCTCTTTGCCTATCTGCAAAAGCATCTGGTGGAGGGACTGACTGCCGGAGCCGTAAAGGGTTAGGAAAACTGCAGCAAAAAGCTGCTGGATAATATAGGAGGATTTTTCTATGAAGAAAGTGTTTGCATGCCTGATGATGGCAGTCCTGCTTCTGGGATGCCTGAGTGCCCTGGCCGATGGCCCGGTCACGATTACGTTCTGGGACGAGAACGCCGGCCCGAACCGTACCCCGTATTATGAGGAACTGATTGCCAAATTTGAGACGCTCCATCCGGAAATCCATGTGGAATATGTCGGACTTCCCTGGAGCGATGCCAAGAGCAAATATGATGTAGCCATCCAGTCAAAGACCACGCCCGACTGCGGCGGCGTCAGCCAGGACTGGATCTGCGACTTCATCATCAAGAATGCGCTGGTCCCGATCGACACCTATTTCGACAACTGGAGCGAGAAGGATGACCTTGTTGCCAGCTACATCACGGACCTGCACAACATGGCTCCGGACGGCAAGCTGTATGCCATCCTGAACACCGCCAATATCCCGGTTCTCTGGTACCGTGCAGACCGCATTGCGCAGCCGATCACCTGGGACGACGTCTTTGCTGAGGCTGAGGAAAGCACGGATCTTGCGAACAACATTTATGGCTTCTCCATCCGCGGCGGTTCAGGCAGCACCCGTCTGCTTGAGCAGATGATCTATTCCTATTCCGGCATCACCGAGATGTTCGATGAGAATGGCAAGAGCACCGTCAATGATCCGCTGCATGTGGAATTCGTCGAGAAGCTGGCCAGCATGTACAATCGTCTGACCCCGGAAAGCGACATCACCAACGGATACAAAGAGATGGTCGCTGCCTTTGATACCGGTGTCGCCAACATGATCTGCCACAACCTGGGCTCCTATGGTGAGCACAGCCAGACCCTTGAACCCGGCCAGTACATGGCGGCAACGGGTCTCAAGAGCAAGAAGGGCAATGCCAATGTCGTCACCAACGGCTCCATCTGCTACTCCATCTTCAACACATCTGAGCATCCGGAGGAAGCCTTCACGTTCATCAGCTATCTGTGCGAGGCTGAGCAGAATTCCTTCTGGAACGAGAAGGTTGGCCAGCTGCCTACCTCCAAGAAGGCACTTGAGTCGGATTATGCCAAGAATGCGCAGCACATCGCGGATGCGGCAGCCACAACGGCGGATCCGACCACGACTGTCGTTTGCGTTCCGATCTGGATTCCGGGCTACTCCGACATGATGGAAGAGCTGATTCCGAAATTCCAGCAGGTCCTGCTGGGCGAAATGAGTGCACAGAC
>JAFUZM010000068.1 GCA_017476605.1 Clostridia bacterium | reverse complement strand
TCGGATGCCAGGAACTTCCGTTTTTGGCTTTCATCCAGCCAGGGAAGCACTCTTGCAATGTGCTCCGACAGGGTCGTCGTGCTCATGCATACATTATATCACATAAGTGCTTTTTGCACAAGTTATTTATCGATAATTCCTAATTGCAACAGTACGCTCCTTGTTCCCTTTTCCTGAAGCAACATGCAGTGTAAGATTGTCCAGATCAACGTCATTGACATTCAGATCAATTAATTCCTGAAGCCGAATGGCTGAATCATATAACAGGATCATGATTGTTTTATTTCTCATGCCAATTTTTGTATTTTCAGGCTGTGCCAGGAGTGCCTTCAATGCTTCAACAGACATAAGCTTTTTTTCTCTCTTGGGAATCTTCAGACTGGTTACCTTGGATACTCTGAGAGAGATGCCCTGAAGTGCAACATCATGTTAAGTTTCCTTTACCGTCAAAAAGATGGAAAATATAGAAGGCGCGTTTAACGCTACTCGCTTGTCTCTCATCCCAAAAGGCCGACATTAATTTCATCCACATCTGTTCGGCATTCTCGGAACATGAATAACCTTCCTCGGCACAAAAGACATAGTACATTTGGTAGAAGCAAGTATAATTGTGCCTTAGCGCATCATCTTCATATTGATAGGTTTCTTTCAGATACTGAACGAGTACTAATGCCTTTTCCCAGAACTCTTCTGCGGTTATACCCTTCGTTGTAGCTTGATAATTTGACACCGCAAAATGCTGCAGGGCATACCCAATTGCTTTAGCCTGTATAGGCGCAGTCAATGCATATGGTCTGTGTTGGGGGATCAGTCCCCGCATCGCCAGAAACTGGAGAAAATACCGCACAGAATAGATACTCGTATATGTTTCACCGACCGTTTCCGCATAAGCATGGTATCGGGATATAACAATACATGAAATGTTTTCGGCTTTTTCAACTCGGCTGCTCGATAGATATCCGGCAAAAGTAATGATGTGCGGCATTTGCTCCGTAATTGCCCGTCGTGATTTCCAGGTTTTGAGATCGTTCCGATATGCGGTAACCATATCCCGCCAATATTTGGGAAGACGGGAAAAGGGCGTGTCATGATACAGATATTTTCCGGAGACAGAACCAGTAGTCAGTAAGTCGTCTAATTCGAACAAAGCCTTTCTGTAGCAGAAGAATGCTTGCTTTTTCCATGAATCCTTCTGCTCATCCAGCCATGTAAGCGCTGTACTGTGGCTGTAAGGCTGATCGGTTTCTTCGAGAAAACGACGAAACTTGTTTAATCCGGACACTTTTGCCGGATCGTCCCGTATTCCGTTTTCTTTCCAGTACTGTCTTAGCGATAACACCGCGTCCGCATAAACAATTTCCATACGCAACCCTCCTTGCTGATTCGTATGGAAATATTATCCCCAACTTTTTGAGAAAGAAATGACAATTTGCCGAAGTTTTCTCGAAAGTTGGGGATAATGAAAACTTACGGATAATATCAGAAGGCATAAGAAGAGCCAGGGCGTTCTGGAAAATTTTCATGAATCCATTGACGCCCCAGGCATACCGTGTTATTATAATACCAACAGCTCCCTCAGGCCTCTGTGGCAACACATGCACACTTGAGGGCGTTCTGTTTTATAGGAGGGTTTACATGGCGGAGAAGGGGTTTAAGACGATCAAGGAGCAGATCGATCTTCTCAAATCAAGAGGGCTTACCATCTCCGATGAGGTGGCAGCTGGAAATTTTCTGCTTCGTAATAACTACTATCGAGTCAGCGGCTATTCACTGACACTAAGAAACCACGATGTTTTCTATTCCAGTGCTACCTTCCAGAACATCGTAGACATATACCTTTTTGATCATGAATTACGGCATCTGATGACATGACCATTGAGCAGTATCAGACATTCCTACGTAATGCGTATCGTCTTGATCTGCCGGGGTTGACCATTCCTGGGCTGACGGATCATTTTTTCCGGATTTACAGCAAAGGGAATGTGGACGAAAGAAAACCGATCAAAGGGGCTAAAGATACACACGATACAGCGGTGGATTTCTTATTGGTGCTGTTCAACTATGGTCGTCTGCTTACCGAGATTGCCAACATGGAACAGGCGCTAAATATCAAGGCATACGAAGCCTTCTTGAAGAACCCCGCCCAAGTCGTGGATTATGCAGCTAAGCTGGAGGAAAACAGCGGTGCCATCAAGGCCATGCAGGAACGCCTTGACAGACTGCTGCGCAAAGAAGGCGGAGAAATCGAATTTGCCGATCTGGGGATGGACACCAAAACCATTGAAACTGTGGCAAGGCTGCAAAAAGAGCTGCGCCTGATAACCCGGCAATATGAATCTCTACGTTCTCAGCAGGTTGCAGTAGAAAACAACCTCTCCGAAACCATGACGGAACGGGCAGAGGAGTTCACAGCCCTGAAGCATTTCTTTCCTGAAGCAAACATTCAAGCTTTTGAGGATATCGAGAGCTTCCATCATCAACTGCGTCAAATCCTGCATGATGAGATGAAAGACGAAATTGCTCGTTTGCAGCCTTTGATCACGTTCTATTCCGAAGAAATCAAATGCTTGGAAGCCAGGATACAGGAAAGTGGGATCACGCGATCTATTTCCGAAAAGATCATGTCCCAGTGCGTCAGCGCAAGACAGCGGTTGGAGGAATTGCAGGCCGAGCGTGAACAGCTATTCCATGATAAGGAACTGCAGGAAGAGCGAGCAGAAAAGATGACTCATCTGCGGGAGCTGGCAGAGCAGCACAGGAGCGCGATCACCAGTGTGGAAGAGACGGTTACGACTCTCGCCGAGACCATTAATTCTGCTGTTACAGCGGGCAAGGAAAAGGCTCCAGTTTTGAAAATCGCCAGTAAGGATTTACCTTTTGGCACGGAAGAAAACACCAGCGAGGGCACTGCCTTCAAAAACCTGGTGATCTACGATCTGTGCTTGGCAAACAGCTGCCCCATCCCGGTACTGATCCACGACTCCAATATTTTGATCAAGATAGATAATGCCTATCTGGAGGAAATCCTGCAGCAATATCAGGGAACCGGGAAACAGGTATTCATTGTTCTGGACAAATTGGAGAGCGTTTCGCCGGGAACACAGGTCATTCTGAATGAAACGACGTTGATGCACCTTAGTGATGGGCATGAGCTCTTTGGAACATCCTGGAGCAAGATCGTCCAGAAGCCGACAGAAGAAGCAAAGGAGACGGAAGACCATGGCGAAGATCAGTGAGCTGCTGGAGCAGGTCGAGGATAAGGCCCTCCGCGCCAGGCTACAGGAAGAATTTGATCGCCTGAGCAAGACGAAGAAATTCGGCTTGGTATTTGAGGACCATATTCCGGAATGCACGCCCTTGTACGGCATCGGCATAAAGATCGGATCGAATGTGGCAAAGAAAGCCGGGCAGATCAAGGAAGTCTACACTGTCGTGAGCATTGACGGCACTGTGGCGAAGTGTTACCACAAGCCTACCAAGGAAACAACGGAAATACCGCTGGAGGAACTTGTTCCTGTGGCGCAGTTTGGTGAACCCATTTTCCCGATGCTCCAGCCCATTGACAGCATCCAGAATGCGCCGGACAGCAGCCTTTGGCATACCTTGATTGAGGCAGATAATTATCATGCGCTCCAGTTGTTGGAATACCTGTATGCAGGAAAAGTGGACTGTATCTATATTGATCCGCCGTATAACTTAGGTGGCGATTTTGTTTATAATGATAATTATGTTAGCAAAGACGATCAGTACCGTCATTCGAAATGGCTTTCGTTCATGCAGAAACGGCTATTAATTGCACGGCAGTTACTTTCACCCGAAGGGATTATTCTAATAAGCATCAACGATACTGAATATGCTCATCTGAAGATGCTGTGCGATGACATCTTTTTTGATAATTGCTATCAAGCTACTCTAATATGGAAAAACCGCCAACGCGCCGACAGTCGAAATAAAAACATGATTTCAACCGATCATGAATATATATTAGTATATGGAAGAACAGCAAATGTTTCATTTGTTGGCGAGGAGAAAGACATTTCAAAATATTCAAATCCCGACAATGATCCTCGTGGCCCGTGGGCAAGCATAGACCTTTCCGGACTTGCCGATGCAACACGGAGACCAAATCTCCATTACAATATTGTAAATCCAAGCACAGGCATCACATACCCTCCTAACCCGAACCGTGGTTGGTCTAAGAGCCGGGAAACTGTAGCAAGGATGATAGAGGAGAATCGCATACTCTGGCCTTCGTCGTCTACAGGCCGTCCCAGAGAAAAGAAGTTCCTTCGTGACTTACTTAGCGAGAGAACTGGCTTTTCAAGCGTACTCGATTGCGACGCAGTAGGTTACACCACGGATGGAACAAAAGCACTCAACAGTATTTTCGAAGGAAAAGCTTTCAACTTTCCGAAAAGCATTAAGTTAATAAAGACTTTAATTGCTCAGATTCCGAAGAAGGATTGCCTTGTTATTGATTTCTTCGCGGGCTCTGGAACAACATTGCACGCTGTCAACCTTCTCAATGCAGAGGACGGTGGAAGAAGACGCTGTATAATGGTAACAAACAACGAAGTGTCATTAGAAACAGCAAGATCCTTGACAGGTAAGGGCTATCAGCCTGGAGATCCAGAATGGGAAAAGCAAGGCGTCGCCCGATATGTTACTTGGCCTCGGACAGTTTGCAGTATTAAGGGACAAGATATGAAGGGTAATCCCTTGAAAGGTAATTATCAAACAACATCTCGATCATTTGCTATGTCCGACGGATTTGCTGCAAATGCCGAATACTTTAAGCTCGGTTTCCTTGACCGCGACCGTGTTTCTCTTGGTCAGCAGTTCAAGGAAATCCTGCCGCTCCTTTGGCTGAAAGCTGGCGCTGTCGGAAAGCGTCCGGAAGCGGATGAGGCTGAACCTGATATGCTGATCCTGCCTGAAAACGGCCTTGCTGTCCTGGTAGATGAGACCATGTATGCATCCTTCCTCCAGCAGGTGAAGCAACATCATGAAATCAAGATGATCTTCTTTGTCACGGATTCCGAAGAAGCATTCCGGGAAATGTCCGCTGGGGTAACCGGATATGAGACGTTCCAGCTGTACCGTGATTATATAGACAACTTTGTGCTTGGCGGCAGGAGGGCTTGATCATGCGTGATATTCTGTTTCCGTTTCAAGAGGATGCTCTGGCAAAGTTGCATAGCCGTATCCGCAACGCACACAACGCCTGGGCTCCGGACAACCCGCAGGTCATTTCCTTCTCTGCGCCAACCGGGGCCGGAAAGACCGTGATTGCCACAGCTCTGTTTGAGGATATTCTGTATGGCAGTGCGGATTGCGAAGCTCAGCCGGATGCTGTGATCCTCTGGCTGTCCGATATGCCGGAACTGAACGCCCAGAGCCGGATGAAAATCGAGAGTAAGTCCGATAAAATCCGTGTGCGTGATCTGGTGAGCATCGATGCTTCTTTCAGGGAAGAGTATCTTCAGGGCGGGCACATCTATTTCCTGAACACCCAGAAGTTGGGCAGCGATAAACTGCTGACTTCGACCAGCGATGGCCGCTCCATTACCATCTGGCAAACGATCACCAACACTGCGCAGCGCCAACCCAGAAGCTTCTATGTCATCATCGACGAAGCGCACAAGGGAATGAACATATCCGCGCAGGCATCCAATAAAGCGCAGTCCATCATGCAGAAATTCATTAAGGGAAGCCCTGAAGATGGGCTGTGTGTCATGCCCCTGGTGATTGGCCTTTCTGCAACGCCACAGCGGTTTGAAGCTCTACTGTCCGGTACCGATTCAACGGTGCAAAAGGTGGCTGTTTCCGTGAATGATGTGCGGGAATCCGGCTTGTTGAAAGATAGAATCATCATCCACTATCCGGAGATTGAACTCGGTGCGGACATGACCATGTTCAGGCAATCCATTCTGAATTGGCAGGATAAGTGCAGTCATTGGCAGCGCTACTGTGAAAAGCAGGGCGACAGGATGGTAAAGCCTATCCTGGTTGTGCAGGTTGAGGACGGAAATGATCGGGAAATCACCAAGACGGATCTTGGTAGCTGTATGGACATCCTCCAGGAAACCCTTGGTAGAAGCCTGTCAGATGACGAAGCCGTTCATACCTTCCATGATCAGGGTGCGATCACCGTTCGCGGAATCAATATTCATCCCATTGAGGCATCTCGCATTGAAGAAAACGACCGTGTGAACTTTGTCTTTTTCAAGATGAACCTGAACACAGGCTGGGATTGCCCTCGCGCTGAAACCATGATGTCTTTCAGAGCCGCAAATGACTTTACTTATATCGCACAGCTGTTGGGACGTATGATCCGAACGCCGTTGGCACGGCGCATCGATGCAGACGCAGAATTAAACAATGTGAGTCTGTACCTGCCGTATTTCAACGACAAGACGGTAAAGGATGTCATCAAGGCGCTGAATGACAATGAAGCCATCGCGCCTTCTGAGACAGGCTCCAGCCACGAGCTGATCACACTGAAGCGTGACCTGGCATACTCTGATGTCTTTTCGGCTATGGCTCAGCTTGTGACGTATGATGTGGATTCTGTTCGGAAGCAGCCTGCGCTTCGGCGACTGATGGCGCTTGCCCGCGCACTTGGCAATGATGCCCTGGATGGACGTGTCCAGAGAGAAACGCTCTGGGGTATTCTGGACAAGATGGATGCCGAAGTAGCGCGTTTGTCCGGAAACGGTACATATGAGGAACAGAAAGA
This sequence comes from Clostridia bacterium, assembly GCA_017476605.1. Classification (GTDB taxonomy): domain Bacteria; phylum Bacillota; class Clostridia; order Christensenellales; family Aristaeellaceae; genus Ventricola. Next base: position 10,152 of record JAFUZM010000068.1, on the reverse strand, counting down.
GAGTATCATCGGCTTCTCTGAAAGCTCTGTCGTTTATGAATACGGGACTGAATTGCTTTCTTATGATCCCGAAACGAATGAGGTTTCTGTAGCTTCTCATGACATTGACCGTCGGTTTGAACAGGCAGGAAAGCTGATTGGAGAAGGTTTGCACCGGCAATTCTGGAAACGCCATATTGATCGCAACGCAGTGGAGATCAAAACCGAAATCATCATCATGGCCAATGATACGACTGCGATGGATAATCTGGAAAAGTACGCAGAAGACCGTTTCAATACCATCTGGAATGAGCATCAGTCTGACATCGGCACCCTTCCTGAAGCCAGAAAATCATGGTATAGGCGTTTGGTGCGTTCTTCCACAACACCGCTCCCGGAAAAGTGGAATCTGCCCGAATCCATTGATTTCAGGGAATCTGAAGACAGTCAGCCTTTTGAGCATCACCTGTATGTGAAGGAGGATGGCACCTTCAAGGCTTCTTTGAATCCTTGGGAAGCCGGTGTTGTGAAAGAAGAGCTCGAAGGTGACGCGGTATGCTGGCTGAGGAATCTCGACCGGAAGCCATGGTCTCTGGGCATTCCGTATGAAGTGAACGGTACGATGTCCACCATGTATCCGGATCTTGTTATTGTTCGTTCCGGTGCCTATGGGTATATCTTCGATATTATGGAACCACATGATGAGAGCCGGAAGGATAATTATCCCAAAGCCGTCGGACTTGCGAAGTTTGCCGATCAGCACTGGGACAAGTTTGGCAGAATACAGCTGATTCGTCGCAAGCCTGGCCCGGATGGAAGAGATCATTTCTACCGGCTTGATATGTCGAACCAGCAGATTCGTAACCGCGTCCGTGCCATCCATTCCAATCCGGAACTGGATCACATTTTTGATGAATGTGCGACGTTGAACTGATGGAGGATGCTATATGAGCATAATTAAGGTTTATTGCTACAGCAAATGCACCACCTGCAAGAAAGCCCTGAAATGGCTGGAAGAGAATGGGATTGCTCACGAGGTCATTGACATCAAAACGGAGCATCCGGATGAGGAAAAACTGCGGAAGTACCATGCCATGAGCGGCCTGCCGCTGAAGCGCTTCTTCAATACCAGCGGCATTCCGTATCGGGAAATGGGCCTGTCCAGCAAGCTTCAGGCTATGTCGGAAGATGAGCAGTTTGCTCTGCTTGCTGCCGATGGTATGCTGGTCAAGCGTCCGCTCCTGGTTGGAGACGATTATGTGCTGACCGGATTCAAGGAAGACGAATGGGCTCAGAAGCTGAAAGCATAGGAGGATCACAATGAGAACGCTTATCGCCTATTTCAGTGCGGAAGGCACAACGGCAAAAGTCGCGAAGGAACTGGCAGAAACCATCGGAGCAGACATTTTTGAGATCAAACCGGAGAAACCGTATACAGCAGCCGATATCAGATGGACAAATCCGCTGGCCCGCTGCAACCGGGAGAAATTCGGCAACAAAGACGTTCCGGTGATCGGTTCCGTGGAGAATTTTTCCGATTACGATACCGTTCTGATCGGCTTTCCCATCTGGTATGGCGCTGCGCCGAACGTTGTGAACACCTTCTGCAAAGGGTACGACTGGAGCGGCAAGCGCGTTCTCGCCTTCGCCACCTCCGGCGGGTCGGGCATCGGGAAAACGGCGGAGAAGCTGAAGCCGTATATTTCTGGCGCGGCATCAGTGGACGCGAAGCTGGTACACAGCGCTGCTGAAGTGAAAAGCTGGCTGGAAAGCGAATGAACTGGATCAATGCATTTGAGTTGCTCTGCTACGGAATAACGGCACTCCTTCTGGCGGACGTCGTGCATCGGCGCTCATGGAGAGAACTGCGGTTGTTCTGTTCAGCTGCTCTGGCGGGTTTTGTGCTGGAGCTGCTGGCAGTGCGGGTCACGGGGATATACCATTACAGTCCGAGCTTTTATATCAACCTCGGTGTCTCTCCATATCAGTTTCCGTTTTTCGGCGGGCTCATGTGGGGCGGGCTGACGGTGTGCGGGCTGCGAATCGCAGAAAAGCTGTACATGGGTAGCCTCATGACTGCCTTCGTTACTGGCTGGCTGATTGTCTCCATGGATCTGCTGCTGGACGTGGCGGCTATTCGTCTGGACGGCGGTTTTTGGGTATGGGAAGGCCGGGAGATCACGCTGGACGTGAATCACCACATGTTCATGAGCGTGATCTGGGTCAATTTCCTGGGATACTTGTTCGAAACACCCGCTGTAGTCTTTTTCCACTGCCTGACGGAGGAACGCGGCGCGAAGAGAAGCGCGGGACGGATCGCTTCCGACACTGTTCTTGTGGGTCTGGGCGGTATCGCGGTGGTCGGCGCGGCCAGCGGGCTTTCGCTCTGGATGAACAGCATCACGGACGAATGGTTCGCCTGCATTGCCTTTATGTCGTTGTGGGGTGTGATCCTGGCGTGCTTGCTGTTGGCAATCGCACGAAGCAGAAGCCATTTTACACTGAAAGGAAAAAAGGACGTGCCCGTTCTGATCTTCTGGACAGCCATGTACGGGTATTGCCTTGCAGCGCTATGGTCGCTGGGGATCATGCAGGCAGTGCCGATATACGGAGTATTTGCGATGATCCTGGCCAGCGGTATTTTGCTGCTCAGCGCGGCGAAAAATGAGGGTGAGACGAAATGAAGAAAAGAATCTCTCTGTCTGTGATTATCGATGCCATTGAGGCAACAACGGACGGCTGGCGGCAGTTCTATAATACTGTGAGCGGCGAAGTAGATTCTATCCCATCTTGGGATAACGATTACATCGATCCAGATGAATTCCGGGAAACTGCTGACAAGATCGACGAATCGGATGATTATGTGGAACTGCCCACACAGCGGGAGCTTCACGAATACGATATTATGGAGCGGTTTGCGGAAGAGAAAGGAAACCAGCCGCTGCTTCGTGCCCTGCACGGCAGGAAGCCGTTCCGAACCTTCAAAGACCGTTCGATAGAGATCGGGCTGGATCAGGAATACTATGCCTTCCGTTCCGCCGCCTATGTGGACATTGCGCGGGAATGGTGCCGGGAGAACGAGATTCCGTTTACAGAAGAAGGCGCACAGCCGCCGATCATCATGAACCTGTATTATTCAGGCACTAACGGTGCTGCCCGGCGGTTTGCGGAAGAGATGGAATCCTCTGGCACGGCAGATGCCATCCGCGCTGAGGACGGGAATCTTCGGTATGAATATTTCCTGTCCCTGTCCGATCCTGAAACTGTCCTGCTCATCGACAGCTGGCGGGATCAGGCCGCGATTGATTCGCATCATGCCAGCCCGATGATGAAGACGATTGCGGCGCTGCGGGAGAAATATGATCTACACATGCAGGCGGAACGGTTTGTATCCCAGGAAAATCCCGATGAATCCTTCATCAGAAAGTGAGCGAAAGATGAGGAAGATATTGACTTTTCTCTTAGCAGCTATGCTGCTCCTTATCCTGACAGGCTGTGCGGGTAACAGCCAAGCAGCGGAGGAGAACACCTACACCCAGATCGACCAGGAAACGGCGAAGCAAATGATGGCTGCGGATGATGGTCACGTCATTATGGACGTAAGACGCCAGGATGAGTATGACGCGGGCCACATCCCCGGCGCGATTCTGATTCCGAATGAGTCCATCGGCTGTGATTCCCCGGAAGCCCTGCCGGACTATGACCAGATCATCCTGATCTATTGCCGGAGTGGAAACCGGTCGAAGCAGGCCGCCCAGAAGCTGGCAAGTATGGGGTATAAGAATGTGTATGAATTCGGCGGGATCATTGACTGGACCGGGGAGATTGTGACCACAGAGGAAGAGGACGCCATGGATTCTGTAGCAGAGGAAGAAGCGACAGAAATGCAGATTACGATCACAGCAGGAGAACACACCATCACAGCTATACTCTATGATAACGCAGCCGGAAGCGCCTTCTGGGATAAGCTCCCGCTGACACTCCCAATGCAGAACCTCTACGGACGCGAGATGTGTCATCGCTTTGGCGCTGGCGCTCTTCCGGATGATGACGCTGTGGATACTGGCTATGAAATAGGTGACATTTCCTACTGGCCGCCGAGGGGCAGCCTCGTGATTCTCTACAAGCAGAACGGCGAAGTCTTCGAGCAGCAGCCCATCGGACACACAGACGATGATGTGTCTTTCTTCGATGGGATGCCGGATACTGACGTGATTTTTGAAAGGGCAGAGTAAAAATGTGCGAGTATCCAACCCGCGACAAGGCGGAGCGACTGCTCACAGAGGCGGAATCTCTTAACCCCGGTCTATGGGTCGCTCACAGTCGGAATGTGGCGAAGTGTGCCGAGGTGATTGCGTCACACTGCAATCTGAATCCAGAAAAAGCCTACATCCTCGGCCTCCTCCATGATGTTGGCAGGCGGGCCGGGATCGGTCAATTGAAGCATGTCTACTACGGCTGGAAGCACATGAATGAGCTGGGATATCCGACAGTTGCCAAAGTCTGCCTGACGCATTCCTATAACACCCATCGTTTCGAGGATGACATGGCAAAGATAGATGTGTCTCCCGAGCAAGCGGATGAGGCGAAGGCTGCTCTGGCGGGGTATGAATACGATGACTATGATCGTCTGATCCAGCTCTGTGATAGTATAGCCACGGCCGAAGGCGTGGTGGATGTTACGGAGCGAATGGCGGATGTGAGGACCAGATACGGCAGCTACCCACAGCCAAAATGGGATAAGAACATAGAACTGCTGGAGTATTTCGCGGAGAAGACTGGATCAGACATATATGAGTTGTGCAGGCCATGCATTCCAATGCAGGAAGAGAAGAAATGACTTACGAAGAAGCGATCCAGGCCATCCCACTTGGACGGTACCGCCACTTCAAGGGCAATGAGTATGAGGCGATCGGCATTGCGCGGCATTCGGAGACCGAGGAACCGATGGTGGTCTATAAAGCTCTGTACGGTGATGGAGGTTTGTGGACACGTCCAGCGGAGATGTGGAATGAGCAGGTCACCAGGAATGGCGTAACATACCGCCGCTTCTACCGCCTGGACCTGATAGAGCGGGTGGAACACTACGAGCGGCTGTTTGATGAGGCGTCTGCCCATCCTACTCCAGAGAAGCTGGCGATCCTGAACACCTACTACACATCAGGCCAGTGGCGGGAGGACTATGAAGCCGATGAGCGGGGCGAACTACCGCCTGATTTGAAACGGGGCGTGCTGTCCCAGGATGCGCTGTATGATTTGCTTGGAGGGATACTGCATCATGTGCCTGGATGAAATCGTGAAGGTGCCTTTCATCCGGAGGCGGTACAATCGATATCTGTGGCTCAATAATCTGACCCGTGAAAACGGATCGGCAACAGGAGAAACTGCATGAAAAATATGCCGGATATGAAATCTGCCCTGAGCGGAAACAGCCTGACTGTGGATGAACTGCTGTTCTTTGACGACAAACTGTCAGCGATGCCATTATATGAGGCCTTTCGGACAGCTCTCTGTGACAGGATACCGGGTGTCCGAATCGAAACAAAGAAAACGCAGATCTCTTTTTTCACCCGGCGCATGCTCGCAGCGATATCCTTCACGCCGGTGAGAAGGGCAAAAGACCGACCTAACCCGTTCCTTACGGTCACCTTTGGATTGTCGTACAGGAAGGAGTCTCCTCGGATCGATGTGGCGACTGAACCTTATCCAAACCGCTGGACGCACCATGTGATGATCGGCTCCGAAGAAGAAATAGATGATGAGTTGCTTTCATGGATTGCAGAAGCAGCAGATTTTGCAGAAAGGAAATAGGCTGTATGTGGAAATGCCCGAAGTGCGGACGCAGTTTCAAGAACGAAAACCAGTCCCATTACTGTGGATCCGCGCCGGAAACGATAGATGAGTACATCCAAGCGCAGGACGAGGGAATCAGAGATCAGCTCCAGTATGTCAGAGAAGCCATTCGAGACGCCCTCCCCAACACCACAGAGAAGATTTCCTGGGCGATGCCGACCTACTGGAAGGGGCGGAATATCATCCATTTCGCGGCGTTCAAGGATCACATCGGCATCTATCCGGGCGGCGAGGCGACCACTGTGTTCTCCGATAAGCTGAAGGGCTACAAGACCAGCAAGGGAACGATTCAGATTCGGCATGATCAGGAGCTTCCGCTGGAGCTGATCAAAGAGATAGCAGTTTGGTGCTATGGGAGGTACGCGAAGTAATGTGGTTCTGGTTTGCATTAGGCTCTGCGGTCTTTGCCGCGCTGACGTCCATCCTTGCCAAGATCGGTATTGAGGGCGTTAATTCCAATCTGGCTACGGCGATCCGCACCGTTGTGGTCGTCATCATGGCGTGGGGCATGGTTTTCCTGACGAATACGCAAGGGAGCATCAAGTCGATCAGCCTGAAGAGCTGGATATTCCTGATTCTGTCCGGTTTGGCGACCGGCGCATCCTGGCTTTGCTACTATAAAGCTCTGCAGGTGGGCGAGGCCTCCAAGGTCGTACCGATCGATAAGCTGAGCGTGATCATTACGCTGGTGCTGGCCTTTGTGTTTCTCCATGAGGAGTTCACGACAAAAAGCTTAATCGGCTGCGTAATGATCGGGGCGGGGACGCTTTTGATGGTGCTGTGAGGTGAACAAGAATGCCCAGACAATCCGTGTTTGATATGGACTTTTCAAAGATCTACTCTGCTCTGGTTGCTAAGGCCGAGAGGAAAGGACGTACCAGGGCGGAAGTTGATGAGTGCATCCGGTGGCTGACGGGCTATGTCTGTGTAGATATTCTGGAAGGACTGACCTACGGCCAGTTTCTATCTCTGGCTCCTGCCTGGAATCCGAGAGCCGAACTGATTACAGGGTCAGTGTGCGGGATCAAGGTGCAGGAGATTGAAGACCCGATGGAGAAGAAGATGCGGCAGCTTGATAAGCTGGTAGATGAACTGGCGAAGGGCAAGCCGATGGAGAAGGTGCTGAGGTAGAAGCCATGCAGATATATGATGACCTTGTCTTTTTCGCAGCTTACAGCAAGATGGACCGAAGCAAGTATGGACTGTCCGCAGCAGGTGAATGGCATCAGTTGGAGAAGCTGTTTCCCAATGTGAATGGATTAGCTGTTCTGGATCTCGGCTGCGGATACGGATGGCACAGCAAGTATTGTGCGAAAAACGGTGCTGCATCGGTGATTGGGATTGATGGGAGCAGAACAATGATAGCGGAGGCAGAGAGAAGGAATCCTGATCCGCGTATCACTTATAAGGTATGTGCGCTGGAGGATTACGATTATCCCGCTGAGAGCTACGATCTCGTCCTTTCCAATCTGGTGCTTCACTATTTGGATGATTTGAAGTGGGTTTATCTGAAAGTGCATAGCTGCTTAAAGCCCGGAGGAGTACTTCTTTTCAATATTGAACATCCGACGTTTACAGCCAGTCCGGAACAAGACTGGGTTTACCAGGATGGAAAGCCGGATCATTGGCCGGTAGATCGGTATTTCTATCCGGGAGAGAGGGAAACACATTTTCTCGGTTGCCCGGTGAAGAAATATCATCATACGTTGACACAGATACTTGGTGGAATGCTGGACTGTGGTTTCGTACTGGAGGCGGTCGAAGAGGCAATGCCTGCAGAAGAGATGATTCCGGTCATGCCGGACGAGATGAGGCGCCCTATGATGCTTCTGGTGAAGGGAAGAAAGAAATGATCCGCCGTCACATTGTTTTCTACGGCAGGGTTCAGGGCGTAGGTTTCCGCTATCGTGCCCGCCATGCCGCTGATCTGTACTCCTGTACCGGCTGGTGCCGGAATGAGTGGGATGGCAGCGTGGTCATGGAGATCCAGGGAGAGCCGGAAAACATCGACCGGGTGATCATGAGCATAGAGGCTGGTCGGTATGTGTGGGTCGAGAACATGGACAGCAGGACGATAGAGATGGAACCAGACGAACGAGGATTCAGGACGGAGTAGAATGGAGCGTAGAACATGATTATCAAAGAGATCGACGTCAAGAGCGTCATGACAAAATCAAATCTGCCGGTGTCGGATTATTCAGTCAATCCCTATGTGGGCTGTTCCCACGCCTGCAAGTATTGCTATGCTTCCTTCATGAAGAGGTTCACCAACCATCCGGAGTCATGGGGAGAGTTTATCGATGTGAAGCTGTGGCCGGAGATCAAGAAGCCGGAAAAGTATGCCGGAAAAGAAGCGTTCCTCGGTTCCGTCACGGATTGCTACCAGCCGTGCGAGGCGAAGTACAAGCGAACAAGAGCACTGCTTGAACAGCTTCAGGGCAGCGGCATCAGTATCAGCATCGCCACCAAGTCCGATCTGGTACTCCGGGATATTGACCTGATCAAGACCTTTCCCAATGCCCGTGTATCATGGTCGATCAACACACTGGACGAGGATTTCCGCAAGGAGATGGACAGAGGCGTAAGTATTGAACGCAGGCTGGCGGCCATGAAGCAGTTTTACGATACGGGGGTACAGACCACCTGCTTTATTTCCCCGATCTTTCCGGGCATCACGGATGTGAAGGCAATAATCGAACGGGCGAAGAGGCAGTGTAATCTCGTATGGCTGGAAAACCTGAATCTGCGCGGTGATTACCGTGTGCGGATTCTGGAATGGATACATGAAAAGCACCCAGAGCTGGACGGTTTGTACCAGGACATCTACAGCAAGAAGAGCCGGGCGTACTGGACTGCATTGGATGAGGAGATGCGGGAATATACGAAAGCTGAGGGGATGCCCTATCTGCGTGACGATGATCAGCATCGCTCTCCCTTTGGCGAACCGCCCGTTGTCGTGAACTATTTCTATCACGAAGAGGTCAAGAAATCGGCAAAGAAGGAATGAACAATGACTACAGAACATAATGACCCCGCCTGGGACTCCCTCAGCTACGCCGAGAAGAACCGTGTGCTCTTCGAGCGGCAGAAGAAGATGCTGGAGGAGTTCCTGGGGCGGGGAGCGATAAGCCAGCAGCAGTACGAGAAATCGCTACATGACCTGACGGAGAAGATGGGGATGAAGGAGCAGCTCACATGATTCGGCTAAGATATGGCAATACGAATACCTTCCTTATCCCAGCCGCCCGTGGCTATCTTCTCCTGGACACTGACTACGCCGGGATGCTGCCAGCATTTTATCAGGCCATCAATCGGGCTGGGGTCAAGGTTTCGGATATTGCCTATGTGCTTGTTACGCATTACCATCCCGATCACATGGGTTTGATTCCTGACCTCATGAAGCAGGGCGTGAAGCTGCTGCTGATTGATACGCAGAAGGATTCCGTCCACTTCTCAGACTACATCTTTGCACGTGACAGGCTCCCCTTTGAGCCGATAGACGAGACGAAAGCGACTGTAATCAGCTGTGCGGAAAGCAGGAAATTCCTGGCGGGAATCGGCATCAACGGCGAGATCATATCCACACCAAGCCACAGCCCGGACAGCATCTCGCTGGTGCTGGATGACGGGGATTGCTGTGTTGGTGACTTGCAGCCGAAGGAGTATATGGATGAGGAGAACGATGCTGTGAAGGCGGACTGGACGAGGGTTATGAGCTTCCAGCCACAGCGGGTGTTTTATTCTCATGCGAATTGATGGAAGGAAGGACGCCATGACCACAGCCATCGTTTATTATTCCCAGCACCATGGGAACACAAAGAAACTGCTGGACGCAATCAAGGCCGCTGATCCATCTGTGGAGCTTATAGATGTGGTTGCCTCCCCATCAGCAGACCTGTCATCTTATGACCGTATCGGCTTTGCATCCCCTGTGTGACTGCCTGGTGCGCAGCGGAGAATATCGGATCACATAGAGTACTGGAAAAGGCCGGTATGAAGCTCTTGAGCACGGAGAAGAATGGCCTTGAAGTCGGTGACAGAGTGTACGACAAGCTGATCTACGAGTACAGGAGGCAGGCATGAAGATCGAACATGTCGCTATGTATGTGAATGAACTGGAGGCCGCCAGAGACTTTTTTGTCACTTATCTTGGCGGCAAACCCAATGATGGGTACCACAACAAAAATACAGATTTGGCTCTTCGTGCATGAGTGTGGGTAGGTGCTGAAACCAGATTTTACAGGTTGGAATCCACCGTAAATTTTCCTCTGGGGGTTGACGTCGGGGCCCTGCCGGCGCGGATAGCCAGCCTTAAGGGCC
>JAFUZM010000067.1 GCA_017476605.1 Clostridia bacterium | reverse complement strand
CATTGAGATTTATTACAGCTTTGTCGGCAAGATTGACTTGCCCGAATAACCGCCCGACCTATCCGACACAATGGCCAAGTGTCGGATAGGAACGGCAAAATTTTTTGCACTTCTATTGCTTCTTTATCACACATAAGCAAACGTCCAGGGAGGGAAACTTCATGTATTATTGCGGTTGGGACGGCGGTGGCACAAAAACCACTGTCTGTATTTTGGATCAGAACGGCGAACATATTGCCGAAGCCTCCTTTGGTCCCCTCAATGCAAACGGCGCTGCAATCGGACACGTAGAGCAGACCGTCAATGACGCCCTTGCCTTTATGGCGAGACAGCCCGGTGGTCTCTCTGCCTGTGGCGGCCTTGTCATCGGTATGGCCGGCATCTCCAACCGGTCTTTCCGGGAACATATGGAGCAGATGGTAAGAAGCCATCATTATATGGGCCATCTGCACATCACCGGAGATCAGGTCATTGCACTGAACGGTGCCATTTCGGGACCGGGGGCCATTCTCATTGCCGGAACCGGCTCTATCTGTTACGGTCGCGATGCGGACGGGGAGCCGTTCCGTGTCGGTGGATACGGTTACCTGATTGATGATCTTGGAAGCGGATATGCCATCGGGCGCAGCATTTTAAATGCCGTTGTCTGTGCCTCGGATCACCGGGCAGAGCCCACGGCTCTCACCAAGCTGCTGTATGACAGTCTCGGCATTGCAAGCATCGGCTCGCTTATTTCATGGCTCTATGCCGGAACCACAGGAAAAAAGGAGATTGCCGGCCTGGCGCCACTCCTGCTTGAGGGACTTGCCCTTGAGGATGCTGCCTCTGAGAGAATCGCAGAGGAAAGCGCGGATGCACTGGCTCAGCTGGTGCTGACCGGATTTCATTCCCATGGCATTTCCACCGGTGAGCTCGCCTTAAACGGCAGCATCTTCTCTTATTTCCCCACCATTCGTGAGCGAGTTACAAAGATCATTGAGGAAAATTTACCGGATGTGCGAATCATTGAACCGCGCAAGTCCCCCGCTGAGGGCGCTGCCCGGTTTGCCTATCACGCCTTTTCCCCTGCACCGGCTGCTGAGGGATAACAATCAAGAGGACTGCGTTGGCAGTCCTCTTTCTTATTGGAGCCCTTCATAAATAAGGTCACGAATCGTCGGGTGATGAATGTAAAACGTATCAAGGTCATCAAGGACATGCTGCACAAGAACTGCCGCAATATGGTTATCCGGGTCCATCAGGGCATAGGCACCTGCCGCTCCATCCCATCCGAACTCGCCGACAGGGCTTTTCGATGTCGTCCTGTCCATGAGCGTGCGAACCCCAAGGCCATACCCGTATCCACGTTTGTGACCGATCTTTTTGAAGTCCGCCAACGCTTTGCCACTTTGCCTGTTGCACCGCATCCGGTCAATGCTCTCCCGCGTGAGAATCCTCGCTCCGTTGGCACCGACACCCCCATTGGCCAGCGCATCCGCCAGCGGAATGAATGCCGCCGCATTGCCCATCAGCCCGGCACCGCCGCTGTCATACTCCGGCAATCCGATGAGAGAAAGTGTCGGGTGTTCCACTTCGATGACTTTCCCCTCTGCCCGCCGGTATGCTGCGGCCAGTTGTCCGCATTGCTCCTTATCAGGATGAAACGTGAGATTCTCTATGCCAAGAGGATCCAGGATGAGTTCCCTCGCAAGTTCCCGCAGTGGCGCTCCGGCAGCCGCTTCGGCCGCAGCACCGGCAGCTTCATGGCAAAGGCCATAGCGAAATCCGTCCCCGGGATCAAAGAGCAGCGGATCCTCCGCAAAGCAGGCAGTCATTTCCTGTGTGGTCGGATGTCCGTGATACCGCCGGATGCCCCGCTCAATGGCCGGGGCATCATAGCCAGGAAGTCCGCCCTGCATGGTCATGAGGTGACACATGGTCATGACGGTTCTGGCCTTTCGTATCTCCATCCCATCTCTCACGCAAAGGTCTTTGTAAGATGGCAGATACCTGGAAACCGGATCATGAAGGGAAAAGACACCGAGCTCCATAAGCCGCATCAGGGTACTCATGGTCAGCACCTTGGTCAGGGAGTAGAGCCAGTACATCTCTTTCCCTGTAATGGGCATGCCCTTTTTCCCCGTTCCGGTCATATGATGATAGATTTCCTTATAGTTCTGATGCACAATCAGCTCACAGCCGGGGATGCCATGCTCCGCTAAGTGATCCAGATAATCGGTCAGTTTTGAAAATTCCATGTCCCATCCATCCTTTCTCAGGCCCCATTTTATTCCTGAATCCGGTCTGCTACAAGCCTTTTCTTCCACGGAATCCCGGGTAAAATCTAAAAAACTCCGCTCCTCAAAGTTCAAAATGGATTTGGATATGCCGACTCAGTATGCTATAATGATTTTCTCAAGAGCATTGTTTCCCTCTCGAAATTTGAAACAGTTCACAGTGCTCCGCCTGAACACGCCTCCGGCGACAGATAAGCGCCCCACAGGTGGGCAGTTGCCTGTCTTGTCCCTTTTCGGCATAAATGCTGATCCGACTCAGAAAGTGTGATATCCATGCTCTATTCCAGTGCCGGTCTCCTTGCCGTCATCATCAATCTGATTATCAATCATGATGTGCTGTGGAATTCCTCCCGCAGGGAACTCCCCTCCCTGCGCTCCTATCGTTGTTTTCTGCTCGCCATCACCGCCTATTTCCTGACGGATATTGCGTGGGGTCTTCTTTATGACGCCGGGCTTATCGCCCTGACGTATGCAGATACCACGCTGTACTTCCTCTCTATGGCCTTTTCCATCCTGTTCTGGACACAGTACGTCATCGACTATCTAAAGGAACGCAATGCGTTTGACAAAATCCTGTCCATTGCCGGATGGGTGATGTTTGCCTATCAGCTCATTGTCATTGCTGTCAATTTTGTTCATCCCATCCTGTTCCGCTTTGATAAAAACGGCGTCTATCACGCCGAAATCGCGCGATATATGATTCTGGTGGTTCAGGTGGTCATGTTCCTTGCAACCGCCATTTTCGCCCTTTTCTCCAAAAAGGGCGGAGCCATGCGGCTTCGCCATCGCACCATCGGCATGGCCAGCCTGATCATGGCGGCCTTCATTCTGCTGCAGGTTCGCCTGCCTCTTTTGCCCATGTACTCCATTGGCTGTCTGCTGAGCGCCTGCGTGCTGCATACCTTCGTTCTTGAAAATGAGAAGGAGGAATACCGGGATCATCTGGAAGAGCAGTTGCAGGACAGCATCCTCAAGGGAAACTATTATGACCTGCTGACCGGCCTTCCCGGCATGATCTACTTCTATGAGGATGTGGGAAAGCGGCGAAATGCAGTGCTGCAAAACGGCGGTAAGCCCGCCTTTCTCTACATGAACCTCAGCGGACTCAAATTCTACAATCAGGAGCATGGGTTTGCGGAGGGAGACCGGCTGCTGCGCACCTTTACCGGTCATCTTCTCTCCCTCTTTGGCAGCGGAAACTGCAGTCGCTTCGGTCAGGATCACTTTGGCGTCTTTACCGAGGAAAAGGGACTTGAGGGGCGTTTACAGGAACTCCTTGGCAAGTGGTCAAAGGATTTGCCCGCCATCCATCTGGGCGTCTATATCGACGAGCTGGACGGGGCAGGCATCGCAGCTGTCTATGATCGGGCTAAATTGGCCTGCGATCAGCTGAGAGGCGATCATGTGTCTGCCGTCCAATATTATGACAGTGCCATGTTTGCAAATGCCGAGCGCCACCAGTACATCACCTCCCATCTGGATCAGGCACTGGCAGAGCAGTGGATTCAGGTGTACTACCAGCCCATCGTGCGGGCCATCAATGGCCGGGTCTGCGATGAGGAGGCCCTGGCCCGGTGGATTGATCCCAAACGGGGATTCCTCTCCCCTGCTGACTTCATTCCCATCCTGGAGGAAGCAAAGCTCATCTATAAGCTGGATCTCTATGTCCTGGATCAGGTGCTGCTGAAGCTGCATCGCCAGCAGGACGCCGGCCTCTATCTGGTGCCTCAGTCCATCAACCTTTCCCGTTCTGATTTTGACATGTGTGACATGGTGGAGGAAATCCGACGGCGTGTCGACGACGCTGGAATTCCCAGACGGCTCATTACCATCGAGATTACCGAAAGCATCATCGGCAGCGATTTTGACTTCATAAAAATCCAGGTAGAGCGGTTCCGCAGCCTTGGTTTCGCCGTGTGGATGGACGACTTTGGCAGCGGATATTCCTCCCTTGATCTTCTCCAAAGCATGCCCGTTGATCTCATCAAGCTGGACATGCGGTTCATGCAGCAGTTCAGCCAGGACGGCAAGAGCCGGATCATCCTGACGGAACTCATTAAAATGGCCATCGGCCTTGACATCGACACCGTATGCGAGGGCGTGGAGCAGGAGGAACAGGCGGAGTTCCTGCGGGATATTGGCTGTTCCAGGCTGCAGGGCTATTATTTCACCCGCCCCCTGCCGATGGACGAGGTTCTGAAGCGCTATGAAACCGGGACACAGATCGGATTTGAAAATCCGGCGGAAGCGGACTATTTCGGCGTGCTGGGTAAGGTCAACCTGTATGACTTCACCATGATTGCCAGAGAGGAAAGCGACAGCTTACAGCACTATTTCAACACCGTCCCCATGGCAATCATCGAAGTATGTGGCAATCAGACGCGATTCACGCGCAGCAACCAGGCCTATCGGGATTTCATGGAGCGAATGTTCCATAAGGATCTTGCCTCACTTGGTGCTGCCCTTCAAAATCCACCAGCGGGCCTTGGCCGTGCCTTTGTCGATGTCCTCATGCAGTGCTGCCGGGAAAAAGGTCCGGTGGTATTTGATGAGACCATGCCGGATGGTGCCTGCGTCCATGCCTTCATGCGAAAGATCGCATATAACCCACTCAAAGATACCTCGGCCATCGCTGTCGCTGTGCTCGCCGTGACCGATGCCCCGGCAAAATAGACAGATCTGATTATTCCATTATAGGAAGGAAAACAAAAATGAAACGATTTGCTGTCTGTCTTTTTCTGATCATGGTGCTGCTGTTTACCGTAGCAGAGGCCAGTACCAAAATCACGATTAACGAAAAGAACGGAACACGGCTGGAGTACGATTCGACTTTCCAGGGCTACCCGATTTCCATCAGCATAAATTCCGATCAGGATGTCGACTATTCCGTATCGCTTCAGAATCTGGCAACAGGAAATGTTGATTATGAGACCTCTTCACCGCATTCCGAAGGCTATGGCTATCACTATCTGATCATCCCCGTCAATAAAATCACTGCAGAGGATTCCTATACGCTGACGGTCACCGCTGATAATAAAAAAGCCAGCATAAAGCTGTCCTTTGTGAAGACAGAAGCAGCTGCCAGCACACTGCGTATTGCAAAGCCCGGTGACGGTGAGCTGTTGCCTGATGATATTTCGACCATTGAGATTGATCTGCAGGGCATGCAGCCGGGCATAGATGCTGCACTCCAGATCAGATCGGTCTCCTCCGGTAAAACCGTTTTCCAGCAGAGGATTGATGGGAGCCACCTGTCCGATACAATCGGCGGAGCTCGCGTTGTCTATCAGATTCCAGCCCGAGCTTTGTCAAAAGGCGACAGATATCGGATCACACTCTCGCAGGACAGCTTAAGTGCATCAAGTGAATTTATGTTCGGAGAGATTGGAGCTGAGAGCGATCCTGCCGATACAGAAGATGAGGCTGATGACGATCCTCAGTCTGAGAGTGAGATTCCAGCCGATTCGGACATCTCATCCAATGAAGACCAGACACCTCAGGAAACCGCATTCAATAATGACTGGATTGTTGCATTTCGTTCAATCCTTACTCCGACACTGCTTGAGGGAACAAGGCTTCAGATTTACCTTCCTGCCGGATACGAGCAGGTGCCGGTTGATCAGGAGGACTGGCTGTTTCAGTTCATTAAGCAGGATGGAAGCCATGTCATACGCGTAAATATCATCAAGGACGTCACGCTTGACGAGGCCATCCAGAGCTTTCCCTCTTTCTTTGAGTACTGGCCGGCAACGTTTAACGGAATCAACGGTGCGTTTTGTGCTCTCAGAGACAGGGAGACACATGGTGTTCTGCTCTATGCGCTGCTGGACACAGAGGACAACCAGATTATAGAAACCTGTGAGGTATATCAGGATTCCGATGAGCAAGAGCTCACAAGCATGTTCTTCCTGAGGCCGGAGGACACCGAGGCGACGGATCAGAAGGATTCCGATTCCCAGCCCGAGGCGGAGGCAGAGACAGAGGCCGTATCGGAAGTTCACACCGGAGTCTGTACGGGCAATCGTGTGAATGTTCGGGTAACGCCATCTCAAAATGGCCGGTCCATCGGGCAGCTCAATAAAGGCGATTCGCTGAGCGTTCTTGAAAGCGAGGGCGAGTGGAGCAAGATCACCTGCAGCAAGGGCGAAGGATGGATCAAGACACAGTACATCAAGCTTCAATAATGGCACTAAAGGATTGTCTGCAACCAACTACGCAGGGCCTTTCTGAACATCTCCCATGTTCGGCAAGGCTCTGCTTTTGCATTGTCGCACAAATTGCAATTGTTTTCATCTCTCCGGCAAAATTCACCCGCGATTTTGAAATCGCAATTGCAATACGCGTCAATTAAGTGTAGAATAGGCTGAAGTTTTTCTAAACGGATCACAGTGAGGGAATCATTATGTCAGTACGGCTGGACGAAATTGAGCGTTTTCTCCTTGCAAACCTGGGGCGCGCCTTCCTTGTCGTCAATCCGGACATGCCCTATGCCGTCAGCAGGATTTTACTGGGATCACCCGGAGAGTCCTCCATGGCCATCATCTGGGAGCGACTGGATTCCTACCTGTTCAATATCATCTATACGACCACCTCAAGGACGATGCTCCTGATCATGGATGATCAGACACAGGTCCGCGTCACGCAAGCCTCCATCACGGAGATGGCAGACCAGCTGGTCTCATTCATGTATAGGAATGCCACTCCGAACCGGATGCTTGAGGAACAGCTGTATGACCTGTCAAGAGCCGGATCCTTCTGCGCAATGCAGGAGCTTCTCTCAAAATACCAGCCTCCACAGGAGGAACGGGAAATGATTGAGCGCATTCTGAGGGAAAACGGTCGTATGTAACGGAGCAAAGCATCATGTCAAAAATTATCGCTATTACGAACCAGAAAGGCGGCGTCGGCAAGACCACAACCAGCATCAACCTTTCCGCCTGTGTCGCCGCCGCGGGAAAACGCGTCCTCCTCGTGGATGCCGATCCTCAGGGGAACAGCACCAGCGGCCTCGGCGTTGTGGTTGAGAAGACCTCCCCTACCGTTTATGAGGTCATCGCCGGATCGGTTGAGCCAATGGACGCCATTGTGAAAACCCCCGTCGAAACCCTTTTCCTCCTTCCCGCAGATATCCGCCTTGCGGGTGCCGAAATTGAAATGGCCGGCATTGATGACCGTCAGAGCATCATGGCGGATGCCCTTTCGCCCCTCAAAGATCAGTTTGATTTCATCTTCATCGACTGTCCTCCCTCGCTTGGACTCATTACCGTCAATACGCTCTGTGCAGCGGACAGTGTCCTCATCCCCATTCAATGCGAATATTATGCCCTTGAGGGTGTTACCGCCCTGATGGGCACCATCCAGAAGGTTCAGCAGATCAATCGGCACCTGTCCATTGAAGGCATCATCCTCACCATGCTGGATGCCCGCACAAATCTGGGCGTTCAGGTGGCAAAGGAAGTCCGCCGGGTATTCCGCAGCCGCGTTTATGATACCGTCATTCCCCGTAATGTGCGCCTTGGAGAAGCCCCCAGCCATGGGCTTCCTATTCATCTCTATGACTCCCGCTCTCTGGGGGCACAGAGCTATGAACAGCTGGCACAGGAATTTCTAAAGGCAAACCGTTAGATCATGGGAGGAGAATATGGCAAAGAAAAGCGGCCTGGGCCGGGGACTTGATGCCCTGCTGCCCGATTACGAGGAAGCCCTCACACAGATTGATTCACCGATTTTAACGGGACCCGAGGATGAACGTGACCTTGTCCGCGAGATTCCCATTAACGCCATTGATCCGAACCCGGATCAGCCACGGCGTACATTTGATCCCGAAACCCTGGCAGCGCTCGCTGCCTCTATTGCAGCAAACGGTGTTCTCTCACCGATCCTCGTTGCAAGAGGCGACGGAAAACGCTATACCATCATTGCCGGCGAACGCCGCTGGCGCGCCGCACGGCAGGCAAACCTTGAAACCATCCCCGCCATTGTAAGAGACTGGGATGAGATCAAGCGTCAGGAAGCTGCTCTCATTGAGAACATCCAGCGGGATGACCTCAATGCCATTGAGGAAGCCGCCGGTATTGCAAAGCTCATGCAGCAGTATTCCTTTACTCAGGAGCAGGCCGCAGAGCGTCTTGGCAAGAGCCGCCCTGCAGTAGCCAACCTGTTGCGTCTTCTGACCCTCCCTGAGGTGATTCGAAATGCCGTGATTGACGGCTCGCTCACAGCCGGTCACGCACGTGTTCTTGCAGGCATTGACGATAAAGCGCGTCAGTTGGAGCTCTTTACGCATACGCTGCGCATGGGATGGTCGGTCCGACAGCTGGAAGCCGCCGCCAAGGAAGTACACAAAGAGAAAAACCAGCCACGTCCCAAACCGGATCTTCCAGTCGAATACGAATCACTCCTTGAGTCCATCCGCAGCGCTACCGGACTCAAGGCGGAGATCTCCGGAACAAAGGCTAAAGGAAGAATCATTCTTGAATACGCAGATGAGGAATCCCTGCAGCGTCTTTGGGAGCTCTTTGACACTCAGTCTTAATGATTGCGACAAACGGGTCCTGCCCGAAACCGGCAGATCGTTTGTCCTTTTTTGATACCCGAAAGGAAACACCCCCTATGAAACTGAACCGGAAAATGCTGGCCACAAAGCCCAGCGGCATACGAAAAATCGGGCAGTTGGCCCGGCAGCACGAGGGATGCATTGCCCTCAGCATCGGTGAACCGGATCTGGATGCACCCGAGTCTGTCCGGTCCAATATCTCAAAGGCGATTCTTGCCGGCGATACTCATTATCCGCCCAATCCGGGCATTCCTGCGCTTCGCCGTGAGCTGGCCCACAGTGTCTCTCAGCGCTTTCACGCCGATTATACTGCCGAAAATACACTGATTACCATTGGCTCTACGGAGGCACTGGCCAGTGCGCTCTTTGCCATTCTCAATCCCGGAGATGAGGTCATTGTCCCGATTCCCTCCTTTGGGCTCTATCAGCCGCAGATTGAAATGGCCGGCGGCGTCTATGTTCCCATGGACATATCCGGCAGCGATTATCAGGTTACAGCGGACCAGTTGGCGGCCCTCATTACTGACAGGACTGCGGCTATTCTGTTCGCCTCTCCCAATAACCCTACCGGAACCATTCAGGGAAAATCTGCGCTTGAGGCGATTAAGGCTGCCGCTCTTGCCCATGATCTTTATATCATTGATGACAGCGTGTATGACCAACTTGTCTATATTCCGGAATTTCCCACACTTATGGGAGACCCTGAGCTTCGGGATCGTCTCATCTATGTCAACGCCTTTTCAAAGACCTATGCCATGACCGGCGTCCGAATCGGATATGCCCTTGCCGATCTCCCCGTTATGGAACAGATGATCAAGGTCCACAGCTTCCTTGTGGTCTCTGCTCCCGGCTTCGTTCAGACCGGCTGCCTTTCCATTACGGACATTGCAAACAGCGAGAGCGTCCGTCTCTATCAGTCGCGCCTTACCATGGTCATGCAGGCTCTCGACGCCATCGGCCTGCCCTATCCCGAGCCCAGGGGCGCCTTTTATATCTTCCCTGACATCTCCCAGTTCGGCATTCCGGATGAGACATTTTGTACCCGTCTCATTGAGGAAGCCGGCCTTGCTCTTGTTCCCTCCTCCTGCTTTGGCGTTCCCGATCATGTCCGGATATCGTTCTGTTATGATACCAATATTCTTGAAGCCGGAATGAAGCGGCTTGCCTCCTTCGTGTATACGCTTAGAAATGCCTGACAAGCCATCCATCCTGTTTACAGTGGTGTTGGAAACGTATTTTTCAAGCGAATAAGATACTTTCTATGCGTATTTTTCAACTGAATAATACGCATTAGTTTCGTATTTTTCGATTGAATAAGCTTTAAGCAATTGCCTTTTCTGTTTGAATCGTGCTATGATCTGTGCGTGATGTTCCAGGTGATTCAGGACAATCCAGATAAAAGAGGGATGGCGAAATGCTTAGGCGGAAAATTGAACAGCAGCTGCTGGCGTGGAAAAATCAAAAAGAGAAAAACTGTCTTGTTATCCGTGGTGCCAGGCAGGTTGGAAAAACGTGGATTGTAGAGAAATTTGCTCGGGAGAACTACAAAAATCTCGTTGTGCTCAATTTTATTGAGAATCCCGGGTATTCCTCCATTTTTGATGGTGATCTTAACGTTGACAATCTGGTCACCCAGATGTCCGTTCGCGTCAAGGATGCACATCTCGTTCCCGGTGAAACACTGATCTTCCTGGATGAGATTCAGCATTGTCCCAATGCCAGAACTGCGCTCAAATTTCTGTCTATAGACAAGCGTTTTGACGTGATTGCCACGCGGTTCTCTTCTTGGTCTTAATTACAAAGAAGTTTCCTCATTCCCTGTCGGATATACGGATCAGCTGGAAATGTTCTCACTGGATTTTGAGGAATTTCTCTGGGCAAATGGGATGACCGATGCATCTATTGCCTCTCTTAAATCCTATTTCGACCAGAAAGCAGAAGTTCCCATGGCGATTCATCAGCGGATGATGGAACTGTTTCGCCTTTACATTCTGGTTGGCGGGATGCCCAATGTCGTCTGGGACTTTGTGAACAATCATGATCTGCACCGAGTCCTCAACATGCAGCGAAGCATTCTGCGTGATTATGAGGATGATATTGCCAAATATGCAGAGGGAAGCGAAAAGGCCAAAGCACGGGCATGCTTTCTCTCTATTCCTCGCCAGCTTGCAAAGGACTATAAAAAGTTTCAGTACAGCGTTGTGGAAAAAAAGGGCACTGCCAAAAAATTTGGTGGCAGCCTGGCATGGCTCTACGATGCAGGCACCATAAACTTCTGTTACAATCTGAAGCGGCCTGAGCTCCCCTTTGAGGGCAATGTAGAGGAGGACTGCTTCAAGGTTTATATGCGGGATACCGGTTTGCTGATTGCGATGCTTGACGATGGTGCTCAGGAAGATATTCTGGATGGAAACCTTGGCATATACAAAGGGGCCATCTACGAAAACATCATTGCAGATATTTTCGGAAAAGCCGGAAAGAAACTATACTATTTTGAAAAGTCTTCCGGTATGGAGATCGACTTTTTCATCCGGCATCTTCGTAAAGCAACAGCCATTGAAGTAAAATCGGCAGAGAACACCAAAGCAAAATCGCTCAGTACGCTCATGAAAAGCGGACTCGTGGAACAGGCGATAAAGCTATCCGGCAGAAACGTCGAAAAGCGAGGAAGTACTGTCAATTTGCCCCTTTACATGGCAATGTTCCTGTAAATTTCTGCTCCAATAGACGCAAAAAAGCAGCCATGAAGAATGCTTCATGGCTGCTTTTACTTTCTGGTAAACGGTGAAATTAACGCTCAACGCGTCCGGAACCGGAGCCCTTCATCAGGCTCTCAACTTCTTTGACCGTTACACGGTTGAAGTCGCCGGAGATGGTGTGCTTGAGGCAGGAGGCTGCAACTGCAAACTCAAGGGCTTCCGCCTGAGTGCTGTAGTTGTTGAGGCCGTAAATGAGGCCGCCGCCAAAGGAATCGCCGCCGCCAACGCGGTCTACGATATCGGTGATGGCATACTTTCTAGACACATAGAACTCTTTGCCGTCATAGATGCAGGCTGCCCAGTAGTTGGTATCGGCGCTCTTGGACTCACGCAGGGTGATCGCCACGGTCTTGAGGTTCGGATACAGCTCCATCGCGGTGCTGGCAATGGTCTTGTATACGTCACGGTCCAGCTCGCCGCTCTCGACATCGCTCTTTGCGCTGATGCCCAGAGACTTCTGGAAGTCTTCCTCATTGGCAATGGCGACATCCACATACTTGGTGATCTCGCTCATGACCTCTTTGGCTTCCTTGCCATATTTCCAGAGGTTCTTACGGTAGTTAAGGTCGCAGGAAACGGTCAGGCCGAGATCCTTCGCAGCCTTAACGGCGGCCAGGGTCAGGTCGGCAGCAGACTGGGAGATGGCCGGGGTAATGCCGGTGACATGGAACCAGGTGGCACCATCAAAAATCTTCTTCCAGTCAAACAGGTCAACCGGAGCCTTTGCGATGCAGGAATCTGCACGGTCATAGATGACCTTGGAAGGACGCTGGTTGGAACCGGTCTCAAGGAAATAGATGCCCATACGGCCATCAATCATCTTGATTTCGGATACATCTACGCCAAAGCCGCGGACATCACGCAGGCAGGCCTCGCCGATCGCGTTATTCGGAAGGGCCGTTACAAAAGCGGCATCCATTCCATAGTTTGCAAGAGAAACAGCAACGTTCGCCTCGCCACCGCCAAAGGTCGCCTCAAGAGAGGGGCTCTGGAAGAAGCGCTCAAGTGCAGGGCTCTTCAGCCTCAGCATAATTTCACCAAAAGTAACAACTCTCGCCATGTGAATCACTCCTTAAAAGTTTTTCAAAAGATGAACAACTGGAATTATACACGTCTCCCTATTGTAAATCAAGGGTCATGCCTTGTTCCCGGAAGATTTCTTTGGGGCTCTCAGTGAGAATCAAATCCCGGTGGATTCCGCTCACCCGGGTTTTCTGCCTTGACAATCCGCTTTCTGTGATCATCCAGTGCCCGCTGATAAAACCGCTCCACCTGCTTTGCAAAATGCTCAGCAGTAAACCGTTCAACGGATTCCGCTGCCCGGCTGGCAATTTTGCTTCCCTCCTCACTAAACGCCGCGATCAGGGCAGTAAGCAGGGATTCATCTGAATCTCCGGACAGGATTCCATTGACACCATTTTCAATGACACCATCCAGACAGGGATCATCCACCGCACAGACACAAAGGCCCGAGGCCATTGCCTCCACGTAGGTCAGTCCCTGTGTTTCCGTATGCGAGGCACTGCAAAAGACGTCTCCAATGCTGTAGTACTGGTCAATGGATTCCCATGGCTTCGGTCCGGTCTGTGTCACATACTCCGCCACACCCAGGTCAGCGGCCATCTGCGCCAGTTCACTGCGCTGCGGTCCCTCCCCGATGATCACAAAACGGACGTCCGGATAAACCTCACGGAGCTTTGGAAAAACCCGCAGGATCTGTTCGATGTTTTTCTCCTTGGCAATGCGTCCGATATTCAGCAGCACCCGCTCTCCGGGCAATATTCCACATTCCGTCCGCTTTGTCTCACGCATCTCCGGGGTATGTACACCGGGATCAAACCGGTCGATGTCCATTCCGCTGGGAATGACATCAATCGGTGCTACCACACCATAGCTTCTCAGCAGCATCCGTGTCTTTTCGCTGGGCGAGATGACCCGGTCAAAATGATTGCACCACCACTCCGAATAGCGGCGTACAACTCCCCGGGCCTGACTGTCCGCGTGTCCGCGCGTAATATAATAGGTATAATCTTCCCAGACTGTATGGTACGTATGCACATATGTGCATTTTTCAAGACGGGCAATGCGCATCCCAAGATAGCCCATCACAAACTCGCTGTTGGTATGTACGATATCAAAATGATACGGATGAAGGTCCATGAGATCAAGGGGCGTCGGCAGGGCAATATTCCGGTCCTTAAGTGCAATGAATGGCGTCGAATGAAGATAATGGATGTTTTCCTTCTGATAATTCTCCCATCCATTTGACCTTGGTGCAAACACATGAACCTCATGTCCCCGACGGCTCAGCTCCCTCTCAAGCATGAAGCAGGAGGTCGCCACACCATTGATTTCCGGATAGAAGGTGTCTGTGTAGATTCCAATTCGCATGAAGCGCTCCTTTGTCCGGCTGCAGTTCCTTCAAAACGCTTTCATCTTTTCTTGCACCCGGAGAGTAATTTTGCCCATTATATCATACTTTATTTTCCCGGCCTACCTCTATTTTAAACCGAAAATTAATTTTATTTTTCAAAAATCTCTTGTTTTTCAGCGCTCAGAAACATACAATATGTAGACCTGATCTGCACAGAGTCCAGATCAAACTTGCATTTTTCTGTATTTATGTATCATATCTATGCATATTTTTGCATTTCCCCCTGCATTTTTGGAGTCGTCAGGAAAGGAGTATTATGAAAGGAACTCTTGAGCAGGCTGCCACTCTTCTAAGAAGTCAGACATCGGTTCGAATTTACTATCACAAGCGACCGGATGGAGATGCCATCGGGTCCTCCCATGCCCTGGTCTTGGCCCTTCGTCAGTTGGGCATTTCCGCTGCCACCTGCTGCTGTGATCCCATTCCTCCGATTTTTGAGCCCGTTTGTGCCGTCTTTACACAGGATGAGGTCGGACCGGATGCTTTTTCCGTCGCCGTCGACACAGCAGATTCCGCACGCCTTGGCGATTATCAGGACGTACCGATCTCCCTTATTGTCGACCACCACATCAACCGCGGCTTTGATGATGCACTGAAGTACGTGGAGGAGGACGCTTCCTCCTGCTGTGAACTCATCTTAAAGCTCCTTGAATACATGCATCTCAAGATCACACCACAAATCGCGGATTTTCTTTATACCGGGCTTGTCACCGACACGCTATGTTTCCGCACCGCCAGCACGAATACCGACTCCATGTGTGCCGCTGCACGTCTTGCTGCCTATGGCGCAGACATCGTGACCATTGCCCGGCATCATTGTCTTTACAAAACCCCTGCGCGCATCCGCATTGAGAGCATTCTGCAGGAGAGTTTCCATTTTACCTCCAGCGGAAAAGTCTTAGGATGCATGTATCACTATGAAGATCTTCAGAAGCTCGGCATCACAGATGCTGACCTGGATGGCCTCAACGCGGTTGTCGAACAGGTAGAAGCTGCAGATCTCGGCATTGTCGTGCGAGAAATTGCCCCAAAGTTCTGTCGCGTCTCTGTCCGTTCCAAAGGAAAATACGATGCAAACCTCATTTGCCGCTCCTTTGGTGGTGGCGGACACCCCACTGCTGCCGGTGGGGAGTTTCATACCTCGCCTGAGGAAGCTCTGAGACACGTCGAGGAATGCTGCAGGGCCTTCATTGAGGCACAGGACAAATGTCCATCCAATGTCAATGAGAGGAGTTCATTTTGTTGAATAAGAACATTTCGACCATTGCCACTGTCGCGCTGCCCATTAATGAATCCTGGCGAATTCAACGGTGCCGTTACCAGTCAGATGAACTGGATACACGTCTGTGCATTACAAGCGGTATCCACGGGGATGAATTGCTGGGTCAGCTGATCCTGTTTGAGATCGGGCACACCATTCAGCAGCATCCGGAGCTCTTTCACGGAACGCTGGATCTCTACCCCATGCTGAATCCTCTTGGGCTCGATAATGATGAACGCATGGTCCCCATGCACACCCGTCTTGATATGAACCGTGCGTTCCCCGGTGAAAATAGCGGAACCCCGCTTGAATCCATCTGCTGGCAGATTATTGAGGAAATCAAGGATGCTGACCTTGTCCTTGATCTTCATTCAGGCGCGAACGAAAAAAACGAGCTCTTTGAGGTTCGGATGAGCCACTGCATGTCAGAGAAGCTCTTGTCCGTTGCCCCGGGACTCCGCCCGGACATCATCTGGGTGTATCCGGACATTCCCGCTTTCGATTCTTCCTTGACAGGCGCGCTCAGCAAAATGGGTGTTCCGGCCATGATTCTTGAGGCTGACCGTCAGGAGGCACATCCGGAGAGGATGTGCAGGCGCGTCGTCGATGGCATTTTCTCAAAGATGCATGATCTTGGCATGTGGGATGGAGAGATCGCTGCGTCTGTGTCCCCCGAAACCATTCCCGTTATTTATTCAAGGGAGGATATTGCCCGCATCACCTGCCAGGCGCCCGGAATCTATGTTCCTCAGTTTTTACTGGGCAGCCGGGTTCAAAAAGGCGCTTACCTCGGAAAGGTGATCAATGCCCTTGAAGGTACGGTCGCTCAGGAAATCTATGCTCCCTGTGCCGGATATCTGTTCACTCAGCGTAGCTGCTCTGCCGCTTACCCCGGAACATTGCTCGCACGGATTCGGAAGGAGGAATATAAATGAAGAAAGAGATTCTCTATTCCATTCCCTCCTACTTCCGTGAGGATATGAACGTGCAGTCCTTTCGATTTGGCAAGGGAGAAAAAAGCTGTGTAATCCTCGGTTCCCTCCGCGGCGATGAGATTCAGCAGCTCTATGTCTGTGCACGCCTTGTCAGCTTTCTCAGAGATGTTGAAAACGATGGCGGAATTGTAAACGGCAAGACCGTGACCATCATTCCCACAGCCATCGGGGCATCCATGAACACGGGAACGCGCCTGTGGGGTCCGGAAAACATGGACTTAAACCGGCGATTCCCCGGTGACCCGGATGGGTCCACCACCGAACGGCTGGCCAACGCCCTCCTTACCCGGCTCAAAACCTATAAATACGGCATTCAGCTGACCAGTTTCTATCAGGCCGGTTCCTTCATCCCCCATGTTCGTGTCATGAACACCGGTCATCAGAATCCGGAACTCGGAAAGGAATTTGGCCTCCCTTATGTCTACATCCGGACGCCCCGTATCTATGACCAGACCACCCTCAATTACTGCTGGCAGCTGGAGGGAACGCAGGCGTATTCCCTCTATGCCGGCAAGACTACGGAAATCGACGAGGCAGCCGCCGATTCGACTCTCCGCGCAATCATTCGCTTCCTCAACAGCCGCGGAATCATCCGTAGCGATACCGTTCCGGGGCTCTATTCGAGCATCATCACCAATGAGGACCTGATCAATGTTTCCGCCTCTGCCGCTGGTCTTCTGCGCCGCATCAAATTTGCCGGTGCCCATGTGCGCAAGGGCGAGCAGCTGGCATTCGTCATGAATCCTCTGGATGGCTCCATCCGTGAAGTTCTTAAAACCCCTGTAACCGGGACCCTCTTCTTTGTCCAGGACGGTCCCT
Source organism: Clostridia bacterium (assembly GCA_017476605.1). Taxonomy (GTDB): domain Bacteria; phylum Bacillota; class Clostridia; order Christensenellales; family Aristaeellaceae; genus Ventricola. The sequence continues at coordinate 3,458 of JAFUZM010000067.1, read as the reverse complement.
TTATCCCCGAACACAGTCTTGTCTTTAACATTCTTGCTCCAACTGCCAAATAACTGCATATGAATACAAATCAAAAACCAAAACAGCGCTTCTTCGACTCCATGAGGACCATTCGCTCTTTCTTCTCTTTTTACCGTCCTCATCTTGGGCTCTTTATTCTCGACATGTTCTGCGCCTTCCTGGTTGCCCTGATCGACGTCCTCTTCCCTTATTTCACCCGTCGGATCCTGTATGACTATATTCCAAACGAGGCGATTCAGTCCCTGATTCGCATCGTCATTCTCTTTGGTCTTGGTCTTGTTCTCAGGACAATTTGCCAATGGATTGTCACTTACTTCGGTCATTTCATGGGCGTTAAAATCGAAGCCGATATGCGCAATTCGATTTTCTCCCATATGCAGACCCTCAGCTTTTCCTTTTTCGATCACAATCGCACCGGACAGCTCATGTCCCGCATCACAAACGATCTGTTTGACATCACGGAGCTTGCCCATCACGGTCCGGAGGACCTGTTCATCTCCTTCGTTACCCTGATCGGCGCCTTCATTGTTCTCTTCCAGATTCAGTGGACACTGGCTCTCATTCTTCTTATTTCAGTTCCGATCATCCTGCTTTTTATTATCAACCGGAGAAAGCACATGATGCGCGCCTCCAAAACAGTCAAGCAGAAAACCGCCTCCATCAATACCGAAATTGAGACCTCTCTGAGCGGCGTTCGGACGGCCAAGGCCTTCTGCTCGGAACCCTATGAGATTGAGAAGTTCCGCACATGCTCCGAGGAATACGTCAAAGGCAAGAAATCCTATTACCATGTGATGGCCGGATTTATGAGCGGGACGGAATTCATGCTGACACTCATGAGTCTGCTCGTCATCTCCTGTGGTTCTGCGCTCATCATGTACAAGCGGATGGATCTTGCAACCCTGATCACGTTCAACATGTATGTGGCCAGCATCCAAACGCCCATCCGTAAGCTGACCAACTTCACTGAAATGTTTACCCAGGGCATGGCCGGATTCCTTCGGTATCTTGAGATCATGCAGGTCAAGCCGGACATCGTCGATGCTCCGGATGCAGTCCATATTGAAAACGTGAAAGGCGACATCGTCTTTGATGACGTAACCTTCTCCTATGAATCGGATTCCCCCACGGTTCTCTCTCACATTAACCTCAATATCCCCAGCGGTCATATGCTGGCCATTGTAGGCCCCAGCGGCAGCGGAAAGACGACTCTCTGTCAGCTGATCCCGCGCTTCTATGAAATTGACGGTGGTCGCATCCTTCTGGACGGTCAGGACATCCGCAAGATTCATCTCAGGGACCTCCGCTCCTCTATCGGCATTGTCCAGCAGGACGTTTTCCTGTTTGCAGGCACGGTTCTTGACAATATCCGGTACGGCCGGATGGATGCCACACCGGAGGAGGTCGTTGCAGCCGCCAAGCTGGCCGAGATTCATGATGACATCATGACCTGGCCGGAGGGATACAATACCGAGGTCGGTGAACGTGGTGTCATGCTCTCCGGCGGACAGAAGCAGCGGATCTCCAGTGCCCGCGTCTTCCTCTGCAATCCGAAGGTCCTGATCCTCGACGAAGCCACCTCAGCTCTCGATACAACGACGGAACGCAAAATCCAGTCCGCATTTGCCAAGCTGTATCAGGGTAGAACCACTCTGGTCATCGCTCACCGTCTTTCGACGATCAAGAATGCCGATGAAATTGTCGTCATTGATGAAAAGGGAATCCATGAGCGAGGAACCCACGATGAGCTCATTCAGCAAAACGGCATTTATGCCCAGCTTCTTGCGAGTTCCGAGGAATGAAGAATCCTCAAACAGAAACAAGGCATCATGCCCGGTGCTCGGGCATGATGCCTTATCTTTTATCCTTCACCTGTCGTTCTGACTGCTATTTGTATCTTTCCCCACACGCACCTTTGGCGGAGGTTCGGCCATTCGTCTCTGCCATGTGCCTGTTTCCATCTCTGCTTCCTCACCACGCAGTGACCATCGCTTTCTCTTCTCTCCTCAAATGTTTCACGTGAAACATTATGGCAGGCTCCGTTCTCATTGTTTCACGTGAAACATTCGTCAAACCGATCCGCAAGATTGTTTCACGTGAAACAATCACTTGCCTACACAGAAGCTCGAAAAGACGCGGTCTATAACAGCTTCCGAGGCGTTTTCTCCAAGAATACTCCCAAGAGCATTCAGTGCATTCATGAGATCTGTCTGCACGAAATCAAGCGGGATGTCAGATTCCAAGCCAAGAACGGCTTCCTGGAGCGCACTCGCGGCTTCCTTTGCCGCCTCAAGATGGCGTGTCTGGGAGAAGGCAGCGTTGCTTGAGATATCCTGTTCAATGGATGTACACAGATAGTCTTTAAGCCCTTCTATTCCCTCCCCTGTGAGCGAGGAGATTTCCATGACAGGATATGGCCTTACATATTCCCGAATGGATGCAATACGTGCATCCGCAGCAATATCCCTTTTACTGAGCAGAACAAGATCCGGTTTGATTTCACCCATCGTCGCAAGGGTATCCTCAGTCGGAATCTCAGATGCATCCAATAAAAACAGCCGGATATCTGCTTCCTTTATCGCTTTTTCTGCTCTTTTGACGCCAATCTGTTCAATTGTATCCTCTGACTTTCTGAGCCCTGCGGTATCAATAAAGGTAAATCGGATGCCATGAATCTGAATCGTTTCACGGAGAAGATCCCGGGTCGTACCCGGAATGTCCGTTACAATGGCTCTCTCCTCCCCGATCAGCTGATTCAGAAGGCTGCTTTTCCCCGCATTAGGCTTTCCGCACAGAGCAACAAAGACTCCCTCGTCTTCCATGCGTCCCTTTTTCTCATTGCAGTTTTCCCGGATCCTTTGTATGATCTCCCGGCATTTGCCAAGGATCATCTCTTTCGTTTCCACCTCATCAATTTCATCCGGGAAATCAATATATGCAGAGATGCCGGCCGAAATGTCGAGGATCTCGGACTGCACGTTCCTAATAAAAGTGGTGTTCGCCCCATCCAGCTGACGAACGGCGCTTTTTCTTGCCTGTTCATTGTTTGTTTTCACAAGGCGCATGACTGCCTCAGCCTGGCTGAGATCAATCCGTCCATTGATAAATGCCCGATAGGTAAACTCTCCCGGAGCCGCCAGGCGTGCACCGCATTCAATCAGGATGGATAGAATCTCCCCTGCGATGTACTGAGAGCCATGGCAGTGGATCTCAGCCATATCCTCTCTCGTGTAGGTCCGCTTTCCATTTAAATAGACCGCCATGACCTCATCGACGATTTCGTCGTCCCATTTGATGTGTCCGTAGGTCAACTGACGAGAATTTAACTGTCCGCCATGCGGCACAAAGATTCGTTTTAATATATTCAGAGACTGATCCCCGCTCATTCGGATGATCGCAATTCCGCCTTCGCCCGAAACCGTCGCCTGAGCAGCAAT
>JAFUZM010000066.1 GCA_017476605.1 Clostridia bacterium | reverse complement strand
TCGAAAACAGGTATCCTGTACCGGCTGATCTTCACCGTGTTGCTCGCATAAGCAATAGAATATAAAAGCCCGTTCTCGAAGTCCACCTCCACAGCCCGGAATAAAGTATTCAGCCAGGTCACGCTCAGATTCAAAGAGTTTTTCCTGAGCAGTAATAAAGCCGTATTTACAGCCACGTCAGAGCCGTATGCATTTGCCCCGCCCTGCTTTGAAGTAAGCCCTATTGCAGCAATCGTGCCATTTCCCTGTGACGGCGTAAACTCCCAGACAAACTTATATCCATCCGAAAGAGCCATACTCTCCGTCAGGTTCATGCTCCCGCGCTTCACATTCGCCGTGGCATTGACATCATTGCTGGCATAGGCAATCGGCAGATTCGCCGTTGACGGATAAATATTACCTGCCGCCTCTGACAGCGCACTGGAAAACATCAGAATACCACCGATCATGTTCGGACATATCGGCAGCATCTCATCATTCCATACCACCATATCGTCATACTGCCCCGAAGTCTTGTAAAAAAGACCCATCGGATTCATTCCCAACAGGTCGTTTACAAGGTTCGTAACCATATTTGTTTCGGACACGGTTTCCACCACGCCCGTATTCACATCCTCCAACTCCACCGTCAGAGATCCAGTATATCTTCTCATCGCATCCTCCTTATGAATTGCTGCCAGACACATCCACCTGCACCGCAAAGCCACCGATAGAGCTTCTTCCGCTCTTCGTATCGGAATAAGACCTCTTCACCAGTTCATCGATCTCCCAAAGCGTGCTCTCGGTAAAGCCAACGCCCCTGAGCCTTCCTGCAAGGTTTCCTGTACCAATCGGGAATCTCTCGACATATTCCTCGACCTCGATCTTGCCATCCCATGCGGCATCAGCGCCCATGCTCTGGCCGGAAATAGAAGCAATGCAAAATCCAGTGTCCACTGTAGCCGAACCGCCCGTGCATCGCATATAAACATTGAAAGTGTTGGTGAAATTCGCCATCACGTTTTCAATCGGATAATACAAAAGGATCGTATGCCGCCCGCTGCACCAATGCTCCTGCGGATAATGGATCGGAATCATCTGGTTATTGAACTCAAAGGAAAAAATCACATCCGCATAACCATCCTCCGTCCAGCTCACCGGCAGCTCCACAGCCACCGTCTGTTCTTCCGTATTACCAATGACATCAGGATTATCAGGATCAAGCGGTTCCGGCTCATCCACCGGCACTGAAGGAATCGTCACATTCCCGGTCGCCGTAGCCGTCCTTGTCACCTCATCCGCATCAACATCCACGATCACCTGCCCGAAGAACTGAGCATGATTATCCTCGGATGTCGCAAACTCTATGGAAATGATCTTTGTATCCTGATTTCTTACCGTAAAAGCAGATGCATTTGTAAAAGTATGAATACCTATCTTCCCGGCCTCGATTTGTGAAAGAAGCCCGGATATGTTCTTATCGTTCTTACTTTTTGCCTGAGCCAGCCTCGGATTCTTACCAACACCCTTCAGCGTCTGCTTCCCGTAGATCTTCACCTGATTTGAAGTGATGGCACTGATCTGGTTTTCATCTGCCTGGCCGCCAACAAAGGTCAGCACATCACCAATATCAAGTGCAGGATTTCCGATAGTATCCGAGTCAAACGGCACATAATCTATAACAGAGATATCAGCCAGGATATTCTCGCAAAGCTCACGCCTTGTCTCTTCCAAGCCGAACTGCAAAAGCGGATTCACCCCCAGATTCATGGTCAGCCCATCATCTGGATCCAGATGATAATACTCAGCGATCTCTGTCCGCATATTCGTAGACGATACCGCCGTATATCTGGTTATGAAATCTGAAAAGCTGGAAGAAAACCGGTGCCTTCCTGCCACGGTCATCAAAGAAGTATTCCCGTACTTCCTCAGTTCCAGCTTTCCTTCACGGTTTATACAAAAGAAACCTCCAAGCACCTGCCCCACGTAATAGAGCACATCCCTATAGGTCTCAATGTCATTGTCCGTATAAATCGAAAGCCCGGTATCACCATTCGGCATCGCCTCGATATCTGCCTGAGTCGAAGCAAACTCCACATGACAGGCCTCACAACATAGATGGATAAAGTCGTAAGCCTTACCAACGGTCTCGAAGCCATTGAAGTCCTTCTCGAAGCGAAGCATATAGTCATAAGCTTTCAGTTCCAAGCATTTGACAGTTCTGTTTGCCTCCGACACTTCAAACACGCCCATCGGAATCGCTTCATAAATACCGTCGCTCTCAACCGTCTGATCATAATCCTCATCCAGATCAGCACTGTCCCGACTCTGCGAAATCCTCAGATGATAAGTCAGCTTCACCAACGCATCTTCCAGCGTGTACCGGTCAATATCCGAAAGAAGTGTGATCCCCATCTCAGCCGAATATACGGTACCCAGCTCGATTTCCGTGGATCCACAGCACTGAGAAAAAATAGAACCGCTGCCTTTTACGATATCCTCAGCATCGAAGTTATAAACCACACCATTTTTTGTGGTAATCTTCCCCGTCCAGTAATATTTTCTGGTATTCTCCTGCACCGCCTGCAGGAATGCGCTCGATACAGGATACATTCATACACCTTCTTTCAAAATTCCCTCAGCGTAAAGCTCACCGTCCACAGCCCCTTGTAGCTTGTATCCTTTTCCAGCTTGCTCTTGAATCCCTCCACATACATCTGTGTCTGTTTTACAGCAATCGTTTCAGGATCGAAGTATCTGACCGTGATGCTTTCCTGCTGTTTATACTCTGTCAGCTTCTTCAGCCATGTTGGCGTAACCGAAAAGGAAACGGATATCTCCCGGACACCGGCTCTTACAACATCCCTCTGGATGGTTCCTGCCTCAGTCTCCCCTCCGGAATCCGCTTCCTTATCTTCCATGTCCACTTCATAAGAAGTAGGCAGAGGAAGGTTTTCGCCATCAAAATTCAGATATTGAATAAATGCCATCTTACCTTCCTCCACTCCTTAGATTCGCTCTCTGCTGAGCGTTTACAATCACTTCATCCAGCATCGTTCCCCCAAGATATACCGGAATCACGTTTTCACCACCCTGGCTTCCGGGACCTGCACCGCTCACGACTTCTCTGATTGCAGAGACAAGTCCGCTCAGATCAGCACTGCTCACAGCACTGCCGCCGGCCATAGCCATCTGCGTTCCGTTCACCTGAGGATTTATAACCATATCAGCCGAAAGAAAATCCATAGCCTTCGTGACCATACCCTTGCTCTTCTCGATACCGTTCGCTAGTCCCTTCATAAAGTCCGGCATCCAACTCTCATAATCCGTAAGAGGTCCTTCATCCGGAACAGAGAAATGCAGGAAGCTCTTGATCTTGTCAGCCACCGCCGATACAGCATCGCCAACTGCACTGATACAAGACTTGATACCGTTCACAATACCCATGATCAGATCCTTGCCCCAGTTAAACGCCTGAGAAGCAAGCCCCGTGATATGATCCTTTACATTGACAAAGCCGCTCTTTACAGCATTGAACACATTACCCATAGCCGTCTTCACAGCTGAAGTCACATTGTTCCACAGGTTCGTCACCGCCGATTTAATAGCATTTCCAACAGACACCACCGTATTCTTGATATTGTTCCAAGCCGTTGTCACGGTATTCTTGATTGCATTCACCGCCGTGGTAATCGCATTCTTGATACCGTTCCATATCGTAGTAAAGAAACTGGATATCGCATTCCATATGGTCGTAGCCGTGGTCTTTATAGCATTCCAGGCTGTTGTCAGGAAAGTGCTTATAGCATTTACCACAGTAGTAAAAGTATTTTTGATAGCTGTCCATATGGTCGTAAAGAATGTCGATATCACCGTCCATACCGTAGTCACAACCGTCTTTATCGTATTCCACGACGTGCTTAGGAATGTGCTGATAGCATTCACCACCGTAGTAAAGATGGTTTTAATCCCATCCCATAGCCCGGTAAAGAAATTCTTTATACCGTTCCAAATGGTCTCAGCCGTAGATTTAATTGCCTCCCAAGCCGCTGAAAAGAACTCCTTTAAGCCTTCCCATACAGCAATGGCAATCTCCTTGATATCCTCCCACAGGTCAATCCAGAACTGCCGAAACTCTTCATTCGTATTCCAAAGATAAATAAAAGCCGCCACCAATGCCGCAATCGCAGCTATGATCAGCACAATCGGATTTGCCAGCATGGTAGCATTCAAAGCCATAAACGCCTTCTGCACGATTCCGATCACTGAAGCCAGCTTCGGGATGATGGTCATAATGGTTCCCACAGCGCTCATGACCTTGCCGATCACGATCAGCACCGGACCGATAGCAGCCGCCACCAGTGCAATGGTAATGATGACTTTCCTTGTGCCCTCATCCATCGAATTGAGCCAGTCCACAAACTTCTGGATCCATCCGACAATAGTTCTGATTGCAGGCATCAGCATTTCACCGAAAGAAATTGTCAATTCCTGAAGCTGAGATTTCAGAATAGTCAGCTGTCCTTCAAGGTTATCATTCATTGTCGCAGCCATATCAGCAGCACAACCGTCACAGTTATCGATAGCAGATGAAAGCTTATTGATGTCGCCTTCCCCGGCATTCATCAGAGCCAGGAATCCTGACATTGCATTCTTTCCGACAAGACTTTCAGCCGCCGCTGCCTTCTCGGATTCTGACAACCCTGAGAATGCGGTACGACAATCAGCCAGGATATCTGAAAGGTCTCTCATGGAACCATCTGCATTGGTCGTAGCCACCGTAACTTCTCCGATAGAGGATCCGCAGATCTTCACCTCTCCCGAAAGGTTATTCATAATGGTTCTTAATGCTGTACCGGCCTGTGAACCTTTAATACCGGCATTTGCCATAAGTCCTATTGCCTGAGCCGTGTCTTCTGCTGAAAATCCCAAAGCACCTGCGATAGGAGCGCAATACTTGAAGGTCTCCCCCATCATAGAGACGTTCGTATTCGCATTGGAGCTTGCCGCCGCCAATATATCCGCAAAATGCCCCGAATCCTGAGCAGATAATCCAAAGGCCGTAAGCGCATCTGTCACGATATCAGAAGTGGTAGCCAGATCCTCACCGGATGCAGCTGCCAAATTCATGACACCCTCGATACCGGAAAGCATATCCTCCGTTTTCCAGCCTGCCATAGCCATGTAATTCATAGCTTCAGCCGCCTCGGAAGCAGAAAACTTCGTCTTTGACCCCATCTCACGAGCTTTCGCCTTCAGCTTATCGAAGTCTTCCCCGGTCGCACCGGACACCGCTGCAACCTTGCTCATCGCTGAGTCAAAATCAGCGGCAGTTTTCACCGCCGCCGTCCCAAGAGCCGTAACGCCCGCTGTCACCGGCAGGAACTTCTTACCCACATCAGTGACGTTATCACCCATTGTCTTCAGTTTTTCACCATCTGCCGCGATCTTCTGCATAGCTGTGGCAGACTGATTTGCCTGTTCCTCTAATTTCTTCAGGTCATTCTCGGTCTCAATGATCTCCCTCTGAAGGGCATCATACTGTTCCTTGGAAATCTCTCCATTGGCCAGAGCCGTATTCGCCTGCTCAGCCGCCGTCTTTAAGGTTTCCAGCTTTTCCTTTGTAGCCGCAACCGCCTCTCCAAGTAACCTATGCTTCTGAGCCAGAAGCTCCGTGTTCCCCGGATCCAGCTTCAGAAGCTTTTCAACATCCTTAAGCTGCTGCTGAGTGCTCTTGACCTGAGTATTCACGCCCTTCAAGGCAGTCTGCAATTTTGTGGTATCGCCGCCGATCTCGATGGTAATACCCTTTATTCTGTTCGCCGCCATCCAGGCACCCCCAATCTATAAAATAAGGAGTAACAAATCGTTACCCCATCAAAATGCATCGAATTCAGCCTGACCAGCTATCCTGTGATAGTATTTGTCAGCCCCTTCGTCATTCCTGCTCTCGATAAACATTTCATTGACCATTCCTATTGTCAGCAGATCCAGATCCCTGATTGAAAGTCCGATCTGTGTACACCTCAGCATGAAAAGAGCCGTTGTCATTTGCCGGTCAGTTGCATCAAGTTTTTTTTAGCCTCCACATCAGTCTTCATGTTTAACCCCCAAAGCTCGATGATCTTAGGAAGTACCTGATAAATGCTGAAGGTATTAAACTCATCCAACCACTCTTCAGGCGTATCCGGAATACTCGGATCAGCGTGTTTTGCCATGATGTAAGCGATATTCTCAAACATCTCCAAAGAAAACATATCAAGATTGCTGACTTCCTCGGAATTATCGCCGATAGCCTTCTCCAAAGCAGCCAGATCCTTGTAAATATCCCTCTGAAACTTCAACCGATATATTCTGGGAATAGCAGCGGAAGCCCTGAAAGCAACCTCTTTCCCATCAATCTCAATCTTTTTCATCATACTCATAGGTCTTTATCCTCCATAAATGAAAATAGCGCCGGTCAAAAAGAGCCCCGAAGTCGTGTCCTGCACACCCCCGAAGCCCTTAAGACCTGTCTGCCTTAGTCTTCTGCCGTTACAGCCACTGTGTAAGTTCTGGAAGAACCACCGTTTCTGACCGTAACCATCACCGTATTTGCCCCGGCTCTCCAAGTCACACTGGATCCGCTGGTAATTGAATTTCCATTTACCGTGATCACAACGCCTGCATCCGAATCCGTAGCTGTTGCGGTAACGGTATTTGTCGCATTGGAAGTTGTAGCGGTATAAGCCGTAACATCCTTATCGAATGTCGGGCTTAAGCTCACCGATCCGATGCTCAAAGCCGAAAGCGATACATCAGCCCCAGACACATCCGTAGGCATATAAACGGAATTGTACCAATTGGTATAAGTCGTAGCCCCGGTATTGTTTCCGGTCTTCGCCTTAACCACGCCATTCGCAAGCGGCGTAGCCTTGATAGTCAGCGTCTCCGTCTGCACCTCACGGCTCTCTTCATTGGTCTTGCCCTCGATACCCGGTCTCGATGCAGAGCAGTTATACAGCACGTGTCTGATATGCTTCACGTCTCCGTCGAACTCGAAGAGTAGCGCAAAAGAATTGAGCTCCGTATTCGCATTCTCCACAAGAACATTGTTATCATCCAATGTCTCGTTCAGCACATCCACCCTGAAACTCTCAGGAATCATCGCAAGTTCAAGGTCGCCGTC
>JAFUZM010000065.1 GCA_017476605.1 Clostridia bacterium | reverse complement strand
GCTTGGTGACGTTTCCGGCACCGATGTCGCCGCAGAGGACGACGGAGGAGCCCATGGCCTCAAGAACGGGTTTGAACTTGTTGAACAACTCTTCCTTGCCACCGACCATGAAGGACAGTGTGCCGGCAACGGCCATGGGCTGTCCGCCGGAAACCGGCGCATCCAGCATGTCGATGCCTTTTTCGGCCAGCGCGGCCGCGATCTCGCGGGAGGCAACCGGGTTGATGGAGCTGCAGTCGATGAAGGCGGCATTCTTTGGCATATGCTCAGCCAGCTTGTCATCCTCAAGCATAACGGACTTGACATGGGGGCTGTTTGGCAGCATGGTGATCACAAGATCCACGCCCTCGACGGTCTCAACAGAGGATGCGCACAGGGTCGCGCCAGCCTCGCCCAGTTCCTTCATGGTGGCCTCGTTGCGATCATAGACCCGCAGCTGATGGCCGGCCTTGATCAGATTCTTTGCCATGGGCTTTCCCATAATTCCAAGTCCGATAAATGCGATTTTCATATTCTGTTTCCTCCAATAGCAGGTTTATCAAATAGCGCTGCAGCACAGCAGAAGGTAATTTCGCATTCCGGCGAAACCGCCTGAACACCTGGCATGTACCAGGTACCTGGTGCAAACGCTCAGGCAGAACTGTATCACAGGGAAAATCGTACTGTCAATGTGCGCATAAGTGACAATTGAAATTATTCATTTCAGGCTATACGAGAATGCACAAAATCATTTCATATAATTTCATCTCCTGTTGGAATCGACATCCAATGGTTTTGCTTCTGCTCTTCACAGATAGGTGCTTCCGGAATATGTCGATTCACAGGCTGCAGATGTTTTGAGGATTTCAGTATTTGAAACGTTTGTTTTCATTGACATTTCATTTCTGTATCAGTAGAATGAACTCTGCGATGTCCAAAACAGACTTTTCCAAAACACTTACGAAAGAAAGGTGATATGCATGGCCAAAGTCGGCATCCTTATGCCCTATCCGGAACTTAAGGATCTTGCAGAATCTCTGGTTCCAAACTATCCTCGAATTACGCCCATGTGCATCGAGTATGTCGTCACGTCCCGCATTGCTGCGCGGGTTCAGGAACTGGCCGACAACGGCTGTGAGCTTATTGTTGCCCGCGGCCTTCATGCGCGTATTGCACGCAGCAGCAGCGTCATTCCCGTTGTGGAAATGCGGGTGAGTACTCAGGATCTTGGCATCCTTGTCCGCAATCTGAAATCAAAGCTGCAGACAAATCCCAATGCTCCCGGCCCATGTAAAATCGGAATCATCGGATTTTCCAACATGTTCCATGAAACAGATCATTTAAGTGAGTTCCTTGGAATTGACATCTCGGTCTATACAGCACGTGATATTGAGCAGCTTAGCGTTATGACGGACAAGGCTGTCGAAGACGGATGCTCAGGGGTGATCGGCGGTGAGTTTGCCTCACGCCGTGCTGCGGAACTTGGCATTCCTTCCATGTTTCTTTCCATGGGAGAGGAGAGCATGAACGAGGCTTTAAATACCGCCAGTCTTCTGTGCTATGCCAATGATCTTCGCAAGCGCGCCAATGTTGAGATGGAGACCATGCTGACCTACATGCAGAGTGGCGTCATGCAGATCGGCAATACCGGCCTCATCCAGAGGGTCAACCGCGCCTGCGCCCATCTCCTCGGTGTCATGCCAAGAGATCTGGTCGGTCAGGATGTCAGAGCCCTTCTTCCGGACCTCAAGCCTCAGTTTCTTGAAGATGCACTCCTCCATGGACAGGAAACGCTGGCCGAGGTCGTCATTATCCACTCCACTGCCGTAATGCTCAACATCATCCCTATTCAGATCGACGGCGTCAATGACGGTGCCATTCTGACGTTCCAGGAAGAAAAGGAGATCATTGAACTGGATTCCAAACTGCGTCAGGAGCATTTCAAGCGTGGATACATTCCACGGTTCACCTTCGATTACTATTTTTCGGAAAACAAGGCATTTGCCACAATGCTCAACCAGCTGAAACGAATTTCAAAGTATCCAACCCCGGTTCTTCTGCTCGGAGAACCTGGCGTCCGAAAAGGAATCCTTGCACAGTGTATCCATAATGCCTCTCTTCAAAAAGGGGCCTTCATTTCCATGGACTGCAGTGCACTTCATCCGGATGACCTGGATACCCTGCTCTTTGGAAAATTCACCACCCGGCGGGATGAACGAACGCTCATTGAGGAAGCCCACGGGGGAACGCTGTATCTCATGCACATTGAGGCTATGGCAAAGGAAACACAATATAAGATGCTCCATCTCCTTCGCGGATGGTATGAGCATAATGGTCCGAATCTTCCTGAGGTCATGGATGTCCGCCTGATCTTCTCGACAGAGGGCAACCTCAAGGAATCCGTACGCAAGGGTGAGTTCCGGCACGATCTTTACTACGCTCTTTCAGTCCTTCAGATGCGTGTTCCGCCGCTTCGTGAGCAGAGGGAGGACATCCCCAAATGGTTTGAAACCTTCATGAATACAAAAGAAGAAAAATATGGCCGTACGATTCAGCTTACTCCGGATGCCATTGACTTTATCACCAATTACGATTGGCCAGGCAACCTTGACCAGATGGACAATCTCTGTGAACGTCTCATTGTCCTTGAGCGTAAACGCACCATTGACCGGGCGACGCTGGAACTGCATCTTGAGATTCCTGAGGCGGATTCTGAGCCCCAGGAGAGTGGGAGGACCGGGACGTATCATGACCCCAGAGCCGTCGCTCTCGCCGAAATCCTTCGCCGGAATTTTGGCAATCGGGAAAAGACTGCTGCAGAACTCGGCATCAGCAAAACAACACTGTGGCGCCGCATGAAGAAATACGGTATTGACCGGGAGTTTACCATTTAATTCCTCTTTATTCCGGATAGAATTGAAATATTTGAAATGCTTTATTTCCATCATTGCAATCTTTTTATGCAATCTGAAAAAGAGTGAATTGACAGTATTGGCCTGATTTGCTATGCTAACTTTGCAAATGGTACTGCTGTCAAATGGAGCTGTAAACTATTTCCATTCTCATCCAGGATCAGACACAGATCGTGAGAAAGGTTCAGTCAGATGAAAACCGTTGAAATGTACATGGAGGAAATCGCCAAGAAACGTCGTCAGCTTCAGACGATCTCCATTTTCTGTTTTGCTCTTCTTATTGCCATAACCGTACTGTTTTTCTACCGAATCCGCGTTGTGGCATTT
>JAFUZM010000064.1 GCA_017476605.1 Clostridia bacterium | reverse complement strand
TGGAAAAGGACGCGTTGGATGGAAAACAGCAGATCATTGAAAAAGAATACCTGAGAGGTTTTAGAGGGTTCGATTCTGTTATCTGTTACGGTATTTCCTTTTTCCAGAAGAAAGCACTTGTTAAGAAGCTGACTTTCTAATTTACGAAAGCCTTCCGCCCTCCAATTCCCATCCCATCCGCTAATGTGGTTCCAAAGTCAAGGGCAAATTTTAGACAGTCCCAGCTTGAAAGGCAAGAGATCCGAGCCAATCTCGGATCCCTTGCTTTTTATTGCCGAGAAAACGAGGGGGTAGGATGATTTTTTATCCATTTCCGCATAGAGAATGAAGGGGAGCACAGATAAGCAATGTATTAGACAGTTTCCATTTCTTTCCACAGCCGCTAATGGGATACATGAATGAGTGTGGAGCCGGCATCTATAACCAAAGTATGCCAGGCCACTCATCTTATTCTATTGCCGTATAACTGGTATAGAAGCTGGTCACAATGGCGTCAACCTAAAGATAAAGGGCAATTTTACAAAGCCTAGAACCGAACATTCGATCACGGTTTAACTTGTTCTCATTGCTCCCTGTACGAGCGCAACCTAAGGGAACGTGAATAGTAACCATCTGCTGCGTTGACTGTGGTGGTGCAAACCTTTATAATTCAAGGGGTAAGGGGCTGGACGACAACCCCTGTTCTTATGATGGTTAGCCGTTGAGGTGAATGTGCATGAATCCTGAAGACGATCTGGATCTGCAGGCGCGGATAAAGAGCATGAAGAAGATGATGTATGATGGTGAAATAGACATCGTAGCCAGACTTAGGGAGCTGAAAAGACGGAGGACGTTTTATCTGGAGGACTTTACACTGGAAGAACTGGAGATCATCAAGGAAGAGGCGCCGGAAGAATATGCGCAGCTCGGACACAGACCGCCGACTGATGATTCAGATTTCCATCGCGATGAACCGCTGTACCGGGAGGACTTTACGAAAGAAGAGCTGGATTTCATGGAGCGGTTGGCACCGGGTGAATATAAGCATTTGAAGAGCAGGAAGGAAGAAAAATGAGCGATACTGGATTCACGCCGGAGGGACTGGCATACATTGATGCCCAGTAGAAGAAGGCAGACGATGCTGTGCCTGATGAGGTCTTTCCCTTTTTCGAGACGGATCCCTCCAGGCACAGAACAGCGGCGCGGAAACTTATGCGGGAGTGGGAAGCGGATAAAGCCCGGCGCCACAGGGCTGAGATGAAATAAAAGTTACAATGACCAAAGCGAGACGAGAATGCCTGAAAGAAGCGTGGGTATGGTTTGACGAGCAGGGCTTTACCGAGGATTCCCACATTGTGAAAGCCTACAGAACCTGGTTTTCTGTCGATAAAGACTGGGCGATGAGGGAACTGTGTCTACTCGGCGTCTTAAGCCCGGAGAAGCAGAAATCTTATCAGGACCAGCTGAGAGCGAAGGAGCAAAAACGAGCGGAGAAGAAAGCGGCGAAGTCAGCAAAATCTATGCAGCCTGCCTTGGACACCCTGTTCCAGGATGAAAACTTCTTCTTTATCGCCGGATACACTCCGGGCGGTGCGCAATATGGGATCACCAGGGAGGAAGAGGAAGAACTTGAAGCTGCGGAGCTTGAACCAGAGAACTTGGAACTGCATACAGAGCGATTTGATCAGTGCTTTTTCTGACGGTTTCAACTGAACATCATGAATGATGTGTATTGAGGAATTGCGGCAGCTTTGTGACAAATTAGGACTTGAAACCAAGGAGTGACCACGCGATGAAAACGAAATCCGGTCTTCTGCTCATTACTTTCCTGCTCATTGCTTTCCTGTGCACGCAGGCGATGGCATCAGATACGCCCTTCCTACGCATAGACCGGGACGATCCCCAGGCTTGGAAGGGTGAATTGGATAATGTCCGCCTTCTGACAGGCCATCTGTATGAATATGGCGAGACTAACCCCAAGTATGGGATTGATCCTGATTTTCTTCCTTCAGATGAAGGACTTTCGACTCTGAACATCTCCGGAAGCGCTCAATTTTCCGAGCCTCAGTTCAGGTCGTTTGCGGAAAGCCTTCGGGCGTGTGCTGAAGGAAAGCGCATCATTATCATTGACCTCCGACAGGAAAGCCACGGTTTAGTTAATGGCATCCCGATCTCATGGTACGGCTCACACAACTGGGCGAACGTCGGGATGAGCATTGAAGCAATTGAGAGGGATGAGCAAGAGCGCTTTGAGCCGATGGTTGGCACGGTCATCAAAGCCTATGGCAGAAAAGACAACATGGCGGTCAACGAAACCGAGATACACGTCGAGCGCTTCATGACCGAAAGAGAACTCATTGAAAGTGAAGGCTTTGAATATTTCCGACTTCCTATTCAGGATCACACCTGGCCTACATTAGGCACGTTAGACAGCTTTATTGAGTTTGTGAAGGCTCTCGATAAGGATGATGTCTGGCTGCACTTCCACTGTCAGGCGGGCAAAGGGCGAACAGGCATACTGATGATGGTCTACGACATGATGAAAAATCCACAGGTTGCGATGGAAGATATCGTGGTACGGCAGACGATGCTTGGAGGCAGCTATCCACTTTATACAGAAGATTCCGATAACTATAAGGTGCCATATTATGCGATGAAAGCCAGAATGACTCCCTTGTTCTATGAATACGTCCAACAGCAACACGCGGTAAACTATGAGATGCCCTGGAGCCAATGGTTGTCTTCCAACGTTGGCGGTGTCGATTGGTATTAAAGAAAAAATAATACCGGCGTTTTTTGAAAATAGAATCAATGTCGATTCTTATGATAAATAATGTCAAAGTGAAAGGGGATTTACAAGGAAATATCCATTCCTCATCAGTATCTGATTATTATGATAATCCTGATGTAAACGTCCATGAAGTGGTAAAGTTGATATTCGATGTGTGCGGGGTCGAGTGGCAACTTCGCCGGCCAACGGAAAAGGAAAATGAAGTTGACGAAAGCGGTAAGCATTTCTAAATAAGGGACAGCTACCTACGGAAGATGGAGATATTGACGTAGCGAACGCGGCAACTCTGTCCAACAAGCTCTTGCAGATGAGCAATGGCGCTGTGTATGATGAGAACAAGACTCCACAGTTCATCCACAACCGGAAGATCTTGTCGAGGCGGCAAACGGGCAGCCGGTTCTGGTCGCTTACGGGTTTAAGCGTGACAGGGCACGTATCCTGGAGCATCTGGCATCTGTTGGCTACACGGATGCTCGTGATCTGAAATCCTCAGAGGATATCACCGACTGGAACGACGGCTCCATACCGATTGCGCTGATCCATCCGGCATCGGCCGGACATGGGCTTAATATCCAGGAAGGTGGACACATCCAGATCTGGTTTGGTTTGGTCTGATATGGAGTCTTGAACTGTACGAGGAACGGAAGAGGGAAATCCGCAAGATTGTAAACAGCACGGAAAAGGTCGGGGACATCTTAAACAGGCCGGAGCAGTTGGTAGTCAAGGCAAAACAGGAACTCGATGCCATCGGGAAAGAGCGGATCGCCATTTTTGAAGTCTACGCCGCAGGGCGGGTTGGGGAAATGGAGTACATCACTCGCAGGGCGGAGCTTGCCGAAATGTCCAAGAGGGCGGATGCCCGGCTTAAGGAGTGTGTGCAGTTGAAAGGACAGATGGAGGCTGATATCCAGCGGGTAAAGACTGCCCTTTCAAGGGATGCGGGGGACGCGTTAGGACAGGCGGAGGCAGAGAACAAGAAGCAGGTTGAAGAAAGCATCCTCAGCAGGTGGTTCCTTGACCGCAGCAAGGAGAACCTGAGTAGGATGTTCAGATATTCCTTGTCCAAGGTGTAGTGGTTTGCAAACCCGTTACTTGGCGAGGAGATGGCCATTCTTTCGCAAGGTCGATGCTCTCGGTGCAATAGAATCCCCGGTCGAAATCATTCTTCTTTCTGCCAAGTCCGAAGGTGGAAACTTCTACGATCTGCTTTGATCCGTGATAAACGGTAATAAGGTTGTTCATTGCACAGCCCTCCATTCGTCCTTGATATATCACTATGATGATATAAAGGTCAAGCAATCAGGAAGCAATTTCAAGAAAATA
>JAFUZM010000063.1 GCA_017476605.1 Clostridia bacterium | reverse complement strand
CTGATTCATAGCCAGAAAGCCTTTGGAATGCGAAAGCATCTCTGTTGTGGGAATAAACACGGAAGGAATATTCAGGTCCAGCCAGTCGTTGTAATAGAATTTGCCGCCATGGGACAGGCTATACTCGAACTGATGTGTCCCATCCGATACTCGGAAATAGCTGTAGTCGTCCTCACACCCCGTGCTCTTCATGGCTGCGTGATCTTTCAGGTGTTCAGAGAAAAAATGTAACAGCTTTCTTGTTTTTCCGGAATCAGCCTGCTGGAAAGACCACTGCGTCGCGGCATAGATCATCTTGAGCAGAGAGGTTTTCCCCACGCCGTTCCCGCCAATCAGCACGTTGATTCCATCGCAGAAGTCAAGATGAAATCCCTCACTGACGTGATCACCCTGCTGAATCGAAGCTGTCTTGGGATCGTCGTTGTTCTGGTGCCACTGGCGCCGAAAAGCAAGCACATTCAGAATGTCAATGGACCGAATTGCCATAGTCTCTTCCTCCTTACTCAATCGGTGCCGGTACATCGGCAAACTTAGCATTCTTAAGCCCATCATTTCGAAGTGTTTTAACTCGACTTCACCTGCATGTCTACTCAGTAATATCAATCTTTCCACAAGGGGAGGACAGCTCTTCCGTTCGTGTGATGTATTCCTTGATACTATAACAGTTTTGCAATCAATCCCAGAAGCTGTCCTGTTAATCTGCTCAGGTCGTTGCAAGCGATCAGATTTGGATAGATTTCCTTTAGCTGATCATAGCATTCGTACGACCCGTCATCATCAAGAGAAATACCGATAATATCTGTTCCGCGCTTCATAATCGTGCGTACTGCATTTGCGGTATCCTTTGTCGACACGGGCGGATAATAATCGTCATAATCATGGGCCGGTACGCCATCGGAGATCACAATAATTAAACGCGAATCTGCATGGCTCTGCTTATGGATATACCGTTCTGCCCAATACAGTGCAAGCGCATCCCGGTTGTCTCCACCAGCACATGATTGCATCAAATTGTATTTTTCCTCTTCGCGGGCATTAAAATTTACCAGGATGTTAACGTCAATTTCAGGATCTGTAAATTCTGCGCGATGTTCAACAATCGCATGAAGAATGCCCTGCTGCTTCAGCACCTCATGTAGAATCACCGCTGAGGTCATGGCACTTTTCTGTCGCATGCCATACATGGAGCCAGAACCATCAATCAACAGCAGAATCGCCAGCTCCGGAACATCAATCCCGTTCACATTCCGATACCAATAGCGCTTCTGAGGATCGCCAAGTCGAGTGGAGAGGATACCTGATCCGAATTGATATCTGTCTTCCCGATATGATACCTGGGCTTTCAGAATCTGTGCAAACCGCCCGTTGTAGGAGTTGATGTTCAGCCGGTATTTGTTGTAAATGTTCATGTATGCCCTACGGAACTGCAGGTTCACTTTAGGGTGCAGTTCGTTGATTTTGATGCCTTTATGCAGGGAAGAACAATCGTAGTCGGAACCATGAGTAATTACGGTTTGACCTTCCACCAAAAGAATACTCAGAGCGACCTGCTTGTCTTTAGCAAACTGCGCCAATGTGGCCATTACCTGATCAAGTGAGGGCAGATCGTCACGTTTATTTCCTTCAGCATCCGTAAACAGGCGAATCGAAACCTGCTGCGTTCTGCCTTTATGTGATTCTGTCCCGATAGAACTGGAGAAAGCATCGTGCGTTTTTTCACCACCGATGCGCAGCTTCAGTTTTTCATCTTCAAGGTCTGCCTCTATCTCTGGAATCAGTGGCAGAATGATCTCAAAAACCTGCTTTGAAAAAGAATAGCGTTCATCCGGCGATGGTGCCATGCTGCCCTGCATGTAAAGTGGCTTTGCTTGCTCTACATATGGTTTTAGTTCATCTGAGGGGATATCGGGCTCTATCATAGGATAAAGCAAGTCGGTACACATCACATTCAGGAATTCCATGACGAGTTCCATCTGATGTTTCACGGTCGGATTAATTTCTGTTTTTTGTTTTTCATCTTTCAGCGACTGAGCAGCAGTTCCCACAGATGGATGAGATGCAAACAACTGAGAGACTCTTCCAAATCGCAGATAGAATTCCATATTGTCATAGACACTGCAACCCACTGCCTCAATGTATGCATCTTCAATAATGTTGTCAATATGCGCCAGAATCTTCTTTTTAAGCCTTGTATCACAAATCGGCTCTGACGCTGCTTTGGGTGGAAAATCCGTATACAACACATGAAGGCATTCATGAATGGTCTGTGCTCTGGTAATGATTCTTAATGCATTCCACATATCTCCAAGAACGACAGCAGGCCAGTGAAGGAATGCCCCCGTCTTCTGAAGCGCAGGCTGATCACAGAAAAGTTCATCACTGGCTGGGTCAACGACGATATTCCGGCCATCCGTAAAGGCCTGGTTTTCATTGATAAAGAAGAGCCGTACCTGTTCATTTTCAGATAAGGTCTGCGCAAAGGTTTCCTCCAAAATGCGAATATAATCACATTGAAATTGTTTGAGGGCTTCTTTGGCTTCCTTCTTCATCGTCTCCCCCCTTTACAGCCCGGATTTGTTATGCTTCCAGTTCGCGGGTGACCTCTACCCACTCGTTCGTCGCCTGCCTCAGTACGTTATCAGTGAACTGATCACCATCATCCATTCGTTTCTGGAAAAGACGTTTGGCTTCGGACAGGAATGCTTCTGCTTTTATCAGATCCTTCTCGACTCCGATCCCCTTGTGGAAACAAGTACCGAGACGTCTGCAAACATCCGGATAACAGTCTATGGGCTGATCAAATTGCACCATATCATAGCATTTCAGATAGAGGCGAAATGCAGTGAATGGATCCTTGGCGACATACTTTCCATAGTAGAACATATCGCCACATTTGTAATACGCATTGGGAACACCGAGCATCGCTGCTTTGGAGAAATACTGATAAGCCATTTCCATATCAACTTCGAGATTGCCGCGCCCGTAGTAGTACATATATCCCATATAGCTGACAGCATCCGGATTTCCACGTTCCGCCGCTTCTTTATACCAGTAAATTGCCTTATCAAAATCCTGCTTGAAACCGCGTCCGTTGTAGTACAGCGCACCGTAAGAGATCATCGCTTCCGTTCGGCCCGCGTCTATGGCTTTCTTTAAGTAGTCGACTGCGCGTTCAAACAGATCCTCTTCAACCGGCACCGTCATATCATCAAAGAGAATGTAATACGCCACGTCGATCATGGCATCCAGGTTGCCCTCGTCCGCCATTTGAATCATCTTCGATAAATCTTTCATAAGTTCACCTCATTCGCCGTCCTCGGCTTACATGATGGACAGCCCCTCGTTCTCAACACGAGAAAAAAGCACTGCCGCCATATGCGTCACCATCACTCTGGCTCAGGATTGCGGAGCAGTTCGCCCCGTATGATGTCGAAGGCTACACAGACCATCGCATCCAGATTCCCTCGCCTACCTTGCCTTCATCTCTGCAGAATCGTTCATGTCAACCTGTGCTATTCAGGTTCCCTCCGATCATGATCAGACGTTCCATTTGTACAGCATCAGGATTCCACGAATGGTGTCTTCCAAAGTTCGATCGCATTTGGCAACAGGGATAACCGTTTTCTCAGCTGCCTTGATATAGCCGTCATACTTGGCCAGCCTTGCCCAGTTTTCCAGATTTCGGGGTGAAACAACCACATCCAATTCCTCAGACTCAATCTTCTTTTTCAGCTTGTGATAAACACCCAGCATCTTGTCCACTACCGGCTTGCATTCCGGCACACGAGTAATCAACATCCGCTTAATTGCCTCATCCGACAAGGCGGCGATTTCTACAATGCCATTAAAACGGTTGTATAGCGCCTGGTTCAGCTCTTTTGTTCCGAAATACCCGAGGTTCATGGTAGCAAAAAAGCGGAAATTCGGATGTCGTTTAACGACATCTCCATTGTCCAGTCGAACGAAACCGTTATCATCCAGTAAGGAGTTCAGGAAAGCCAGGTACTGGGGCTTGGCGAAGTTGATCTCTTCAAAGACCACCGCACCACCGTCCCGGATCGCCTTGGTTACAAAGCTTTCCCTGAAAATGATCTTGTCATCCTGCGGAATATACTTACCAAGTACAAACTCATCGAGGTTTTCTGTACAGTTGATTGTTTCCATGATTGGAAGACCAATACTCTGACAGACCAGCTTGCAGGACATGGTTTTCCCGGTACCTGCAGGGCCATGGAAAAGAACAGCCAGTATATCCGCTGCGGCAACCGCATTGCAGACACTTCTCAGATTGGATGGAAGCACAAATTCCTCGGAAAGGTGTGGAATATAAGACTTCTGCTCTTCAGTGAAGGTATCCTCGGCGAACGGAATGATCGGAAGCTCTACTTCCTGCTTTGCCTGCTGTTTGTTCTCTCGGACAACCCTATACCCCGAGGAATAGGAAGTGAACTCTGTTGTATCAAATGGCAAAACATCCTCGTATTTGACGGTATAATCTTCCGTTTTGTGTGCCTGATAAAAATCCTCATGGAGATTGACAAAAACATCTGCCACCGGTTTCTCTACAAAGTTGTCCATCATGGTACGAAAATCCGGCATGGTTTCAAGCTCTCTGGCCAGTAAAACCATGAATACAGGGAGAAGCTTATATAGCGGATGAAGGTGCTCCATGTTCCCCTTGATCCAAAATTCATTCTGGTCATATGCACAGATACTGATCTGATTGCCGACCAATACCGCACAGTATTTGTGAATCAACGGTTCCACGACACCATTCAGCCGATAGTCCTCCGGCACTTCAATCTCAAGGAAAGTCGTCCTGTGATCCTTACTCACATAGTAATCACCGATCCGCTTCCCAGCCGCGCATTCGCGCAGCATGGTGGCAAACAGAATGATTGCTTCGCCAATCGGCTGACACAGCGTCGTTGTTCCTCTGTAGGACTGATTGTCCGGATGCACATAATACTGTGTCGCATCCGAAAGATGTTTAAACCCGAAAGCCTTATAGATCTCTTTTGAGTTCTCGCGTACAACCTTATACGCCACCTTGAAAGCGTTCAGGGTTTCACTCTTCTTCGCAGTCGCCATATCTTTCACCACTTCCCCTGGGATAATGCGTAT
>JAFUZM010000062.1 GCA_017476605.1 Clostridia bacterium | reverse complement strand
CTGAAGATCTTCGATATACTTCTTAGTGACCTCATTGATGGCGTTATCATCACGCCACATGATCAGGCCAGCCAGAAGCGGCTTCTGACACTTTTCATGAATCTGCATCTATGGGATGTAGATGTTCCATTCCAGGGATTCATCCAGGAGAAGACCGACGCCGCGTCTGTCCTCCGACACAAATGCCAGCTGACTGTCAAGGCATTTTCTCGGCTGATTGAGCGGAATGGACTGACCGTCAAAGACGACCTCGCCACCTGCCGGATAAAGTCCCATGACACCATTGGGAATGCCAAGTTTTCCCTGGCCCGCAAGGCCACCGATGCCAAGAATTTCTCCCTCGCGAATGTCAAGATTGACATTGCGTACGATTTCACCGGGCATATCGACCCAAAGCTTCTTAATGGACATGATCGTCCCCGTTTCCGGCGGAACGCGATGGGCATCCCCGTCCGTTTTGACCGAACGACCAACCATCCACTTGGTAATCTCAGAGACATTCGTTTCGGATGAGGGAACTTCCTTAATCAGAACGCCATCGCGCATGACTGCTACTTTATCACAGACATTCAGAATCTCCTGTAATCTGTGTGTGATAAAAATAACGGAAATCCCCCGCTTCGCCATTCCGCGAATCGAATCCAGCAGGACCTCTGCCTCACGTTCAGTCAGTACCGCAGTCGGTTCATCCAGGATCAGCAGCTTCAGCTGTTCCTTACTCAGCTCACGCGCAATTTCCGTAAACTGTTTATGGCCGACAGGCATGTCTGCGATGACCATCTCACCGTCTATTTTCATGCCCATCTGATCAATTGCAGCGTTCGCCTTCTGCTTCATGGTCTTCCGGTCAAGCGTATTGAGGCGATCCCCAAATACTTCCGAAAGGACACTCTTCTTCTGCGGCTCGCGATTTAAAAGAATATTTTCAGTTGCGGTAAAACCAGGAATCAGGGAAAACTCCTGATGGACCATACCGATTCCCTCGGCCAGCGCGTCAAACGGGGAATTGAAATTCAGCTTCTTCCCGTTCATGAGCACATCGCCGCCATATCCACCTGTTTCGCGAATTTCAGTCATTCCAAACAGGATTTTCATCAGGGTTGATTTGCCGGCACCGTTTTCCCCAACAAGTCCCAGTACTTCTCCTTCTTCAAGGGTAAGATTAATGTCCTCAAGAACTCGATTCCCGTAAAAATCCTTCTGAATATTCTTCAGTTCTAATAAAGGTACCCGTTCACTCATCTTATCTCAACCTTACTAAAACAAAGAGGGAGGGAAACTCCTCCCCCTTTGTTCATTTTAATAATATCCAGTTGTCACATTAGACCAATTAGTGGACTGTGTAGTACTTCTCAGGAATCTCAACATCCGGGGTGCCCATGAAGGTTCCGGGCTCGCCCATGATATAGGTATCCTGATAGACCAGGAACAGATTCTCGGTCTTAACTCCGGTGGTGGCATCGGTGTAGTTAGCACCGTTCCAGTCAACGTTGGAGACATCGTGGAACGCATCAGAGATGTCGTCCATTTCGGTCAGCTCGCTGTTGCCAAGAACAACATTGACACCGTGCTGAGCCAGTGCATAGGAAGAGGCATAGCCATAGGAGAAGGCCCATGTGCCGAAACGGCCAGCGCCTCCCTTTTCTACGACAGCAGCTTCAACGGTCTCGAGGATCTTGGTGAAGTCGCCATTGGCTTCGGTGAGGTCAACACCGAGAGCTCCCGGATAGCCCATCAGAGGAGACGGAAGGTCAGCTTCGATGAAGTATCCGCCATAGGCCAGCAGCTGCTTGAGCAGCGGCTCGGTATGTGCATCGTTGGTGCAGAAGTAGGCAGAATCGGTGCCATAGGTCTGTACCCACTCAGGAGTCTTCTCAAGGATGTACTGCTGAGCGCCGGCAACGCCAACGTCGCTGGTCGGGTCAGGAGCGGTCTCCATCACGATCTCAACACCAAGCTCTTTTCCGGCTTCCTGCATAACAGCAAGACGACGGCTGAGGGACTCGATACCGAGGTGACGCGGGAAGGAAATGTGGACAAAGGTCTTGCAGCCAAGATCCGCAGCGGTCTTGATGATCAGATATCCGCGGGATACGAAGTCATTGACAACAACCAGGTCCGCAGCCTCAGCGATGACCGGGAGATCTTCCTGGGACTCGCCGCAGATGCAGATGATGTCATCACGGATTTCCTTGATCTTACGGAAAGCTTCTGCTGTTCCGGGAACGCCCTGATTGACAACGATAACCTTCATGTCCTTGTCATCAGCCAGGTTGACGATGGTCTGGACAACGGTCTCTTTCTCATCCGGGAAATTGTCCGGATAGGTCGCCAGCTTGACAACATCCTCACCATACTTGGCCTGGAATGCCTCAGCTCCGCGGCGGTCATCTTCAGACTGAGAAACTGTACCAGTGACGATACCTACGTGGAAGTTGAGCTTCTCAGACTCTGCAAGCGCAGTCGCAAGCATGGTCACAGCCAGCATCGCAACCAGCAGTGCGCAAAGCAATTTCTTCATTTAGGTTCCTCCTAAATTAATATATTTGCAAACCCCATACAGGGAAATGCACGATGGTCTCTTGCTGATTTGAATCCTCTGGAGCACTTTCCTCCATTTTTCATCAGCAAAACGGGATTAAAACAGATTTTTTCGAATCCAATTTCAAATTCTACCACACATTTTCCTGATTGTCTATTCATGAATCGCCGGAATTTGACATTTCTTTCGCATTTTCTTGCACTTTTTGACAGTACCAACACCTTCTGTCACAGCATTCCAGAGCCCACGTAAAGTGTCAATCCGGAGATACAGCGCCCGCGCCTTCTGGGCAATAAAGAAACTGCTCATCCTCAAAATTTCAGGTTGAACAATCCCCCATTTGCTGCTACTATGTGCATAAGCAGATGCGTACCCTTTTTATCTCTTCGCAGAATGCTTCCAGAAATTCACCGCCATGACTCACCAGGAGGACAACACTATGAACAAACTCATGATTCTGGCTTCCATTTGTCTTTGCCTTGTCGTTTTGGTATCTGCAGCTTTTGCAGATCATGACATGTCCATCACCGTAACCGGATCCGGTTCTGTCTCTGCAGCTCCCGATCTTATGAGCATCTCCGCAAATATCACCTGCATGAATGCGGATCTTTCCGCCGCTCAAAATGAGGTTAATCATCTGGTTCATGACCTGAGGGAAAACCTTGTCCGTATCGGGCTCAAGGGAGAGGACATTGTGACCACCTCCTATACCTGCTCAACCATCTACGACTATTCCTCAACGCCATATACCCTGACTGGATATCAGGCAAACCACACTCTTTTTGTCACTTGCAGATCACTCGATAAAATTGACGACATCCTGGATGCCATGACAAACGGTGGCCATACCGAAATCTACAACATGCAATTCGACATATCAAACAAGAATGATCTTTATCTTGAAGCGCTCTCCGTTGCACTTTCCGCCGCAGAGGACAAAGCCATGCATCTGGCCAAAAGCGCAGGATTCACAACCTGCAGCATAGAGAAAATCACAGAGGAGTCAGCGGTTCTCTCTCCCAATTATGCCAAAACGAGAGATGCTGCAGCCGCGGGTTCCTCCTCAGGAATCTACTCCGGTCCCATCAGCATCGAGGCTGAGGTAACGGTCACATTTGAGGCGAAATAAAAGACGGAAGGCACTCCGCAGATGGAGTGCCTTCCAATTTGAATAAGCGTTATGCCCGCATTTCTCAATAGTTCTCTGCGCGAACCTCGAAATAGCTCTGCGGATGATTGCAGACGGGGCACACTTCGGGTGCACTGAGGCCGACCACGATATGTCCGCAGTTCCGGCATTCCCAGATCGTTACGCCGGCTTTTTTGAACACTTCCATGGCCTCGATGTTTGCAAGGAGCTTCCTATACCTTTCCTCATGCTCCTTTTCAATGGCGGCAACGCCCCTGAACTGCTTGGCCAGATCTGTAAACCCTTCTTCCTCTGCCTCTTTGGCCATGCGCTCGTACATATCCGTCCACTCCGCATTCTCGCCCTCAGCAGCATGCAGAAGATTTTCCTCGGTCGTTCCCAGTTCACCCAGTGCCTTAAACCAGAGTTTGGCATGTTCCTTTTCATTCTCAGCCGTCTTAAGGAAAATCGCCGCGATCTGCTCATACCCCGCTTTTTTGGCAACGGATGCAAAGTAGGTATATTTGTTCCTTGCCATGGACTCGCCTGCAAAGGCCTCCCAAAGATTCTTTTCCGTCTTGGTTCCTTTAAACTGATTTGACATATTTACGCCTCCTGTTGTTATATTTTGACTGGCGAATCTCACAGCAACGCCTGCTGTCCAATTCTCCAGATCATTTTGAAAGTGGTGTTCCCATGATTTTCTGGCTGATCCTTCTTCTCTCCGTGATCTTCAACGCCTTCTATCTCGGTTTCCGCTATGCCTCCTACATTCAGAACAAGCTTGAAACGCCCATCCAGGGAAAACAGCATCTCTACTGTCTGGGAGATGAATTCACCTATGGCTACGGCGTCCTGAGCCATAGAAAAGCGTATGCGTGGCCTTACCTTCTGAATGTTTCTCTTGGTGCAAAGTGGCAGGTCATCAACTACGGAATCCCCGGCGCAACCATACGGCAATCTGGAAAGAACGCCATCACGGAGCAACGTGCGTTTAAGACTATGCTTGAAAGCACTCCAGAGCATGTTCTCCTCATGCTGGGCGCCAACGATTCAAAGCTCGGCGTTTTCAGCAACCTGCGGTTTGAGGATGAGTTGTCCTCTCTTCTCAGCGCGCTCTCAGAATCCTGCAAAACCATCATTCTGCTTTTACCGCCCGCCGTGATCTGCGAAAACCCTAAGGAAATCCGTCCGGAGCTTATCTCTGAAATCGTAGATACCGAGCGATCCGTTGCCGAAAAGCATGGGATTCCCGTCATTGATCTCTATTCACTGACTCGCACCCATCCCGAGTGGTATACCGACGCCGGATATCTGAACCGGCAGGGAAACCAGAAAATCGCAGATTATCTTGCTCAGCAGTTGTCTCCTCTTCTGCAGGGTGATTGATAACTCACTCCAGATTCAGTTCCTTTTTGCAGTTAAGACAATGAAGATACTGAAGGTTCCCGGCGATAAACAGGCATCTCTGTTTCACGCTGTCTATGCTGCGCGTCCTATTTTCCGGCGTGTGAAACACGTAATCCATGAGCCTGTCTAACGCTATTGTTGCAACACGGATACACCCATCACCGGCTGTAAAGTACAGATATACGTCGTTGTTCTCGACAATTGCATCCACAGCAGTCGCCTTGCCGCATGCATTGCAATCCAGATCAAGCAGAACTCCACCAGGCTTTGCGATCACTTTTCCGGGCATCTCCAGCGCGGTTGCAAACGCATAGACCGCTGTATGCAGACCAGATGCTGTCTTTTGCGTCTCACAGAAAATATGAATCCATCCCTGATCCGTTTTTATCTGAACCGATCCGGAACCGTTGTATTCCTCTACGCCAATATGCCCACTCAGGAAGTCATCACTGAGATACGGATTGGTCATATCCTCGCAGAGACTGAATCCGTTTTTTTCCTCGGCCTCTGCCTCACAAAATGTTTCCTTTG
>JAFUZM010000061.1 GCA_017476605.1 Clostridia bacterium | reverse complement strand
GGATTCCACTGCGCACAGTGTGTAATTTGTACTATGGACATCCATGCCGATTTTGAGTATTCTATCCATGAAGTGACCTCCTTTGCATGCGGTAAGCCCCGCAGCTGGCGTATTAGCATTTGTCAGTATACGGGTAAATCCGCGCTGCTGCAAATGCTGAGGTCACTTCATATTATCTAATCGGAGGCGGTAGGACATTTTCCCACAGCGTTCGCCAAAATTAGCAAGATGACCGAAATCACATTTTTTAAAAACGATAAAAAAGTGCAAAACAGTTAAGTATTAGTAAACTCCGCTTCTCACAGCGTTCAGGGAGATTGTGTATGGTAAATCCAGGATCTGATCCCAGATTTGTCGAAAGTCAGGTTGATGCTTGAGCAGGAAAAACACCTGTCTGTTCACTGTCAGACAGGTGCTGCCAGATGCTTATAACTGGGGCTCAGATAAACATGACCATATAGTGTGGGAGCGTGATTTTTTCATCTACCCGGCCATTTTGCGTATTCGTCAGTTTATAAGCAAATGGAGGCCTGTAACGCGCAATGTATTGATTGAGAGACGGAGTTGAGCGATTCCCCGCTTTCACCTCAATCGGGATGACTGCTCCGCTGCGCTCAATAAAGAATTCAATCTCGTGTATACTGTCCGGCTTATAGTAATACAGGGAATAGCCCCTTTTGATCAGGCATTCAGAGATGGCGTTCTCATATATGCCTCCGCGGGCATTTCCAGTGATGGTGTCGTTCAAAACAGCAAGCTTCGTTTCAAAACCATAGGAACAGCAGAGCAGGCCGGTGTCGTTGATATAGAGCTTGAATTGATCTCCATTGGCATTTGCTTTTAAAGGCAGATAGGGTTCGTTGAGATTATAGCAGACCTGAACCATAGCAGAATCCTTCAGCCACTGAACGCTTCCGCCATACTTCTTTCTGGTTTGACCGCGTTCGACGGTTGAGTATTGGAATTTCTTCTGTTCTTTCATCAGCTGGACAGGAATCGCATCATAGCACATCCGCACCAATACTTTTTCCTTGCCTTTTGCGTGCTTTGCAATATCATCCCGATATTCTGCCAGAATATCTTGTTGAAGCCTGTCAACCCTATTGAAATCATGATGTTGCACATAATCGTTTACCACTTCCGGCATACCGCCAACCACGATGAATTCGCGGAAAAGGCTCTCATATTTTTCGTGAACGGCTGCAGGAATGGTTGCGCCAGAGGTATAGTATGATTTCAGCGTATCAATGGCTGCTGAGTCATATCCATCTGCCCAGAGAAACTCCTCAAAGTCAAGTGAATGCATGGTGATCTGAGTCTCATATCCGACCGGCACAGATTCAGGAATCTCCACAGCTTCGTCGTCATCTTCACCGTATGTTAAACCAAGCAGGGAGCCGGAAGATATGACGTCAAAACGAAAATCCATGGCAAGATATTTTACCGCGGTCCTGGCGTTGCCGCAGCACTGGATTTCATCCAGGAAAATCAGTGTGTTGCCGGGGATCAGCTCAAAATCCCTCACATATGCTGTCATTCTCTTAAGAATTTCATCAGATGTAAGTTCCCCTTCAAAAATCCCCTTCATGTTCGGCTGGAGGAAGAAATCGATTTTGAGGAAAGAAGCATATTCCTTTTGGCCAAACTCTTCGACGATGAATGATTTGCCGACCTGCCGGGCACCTTTCAGTAGCAGACACTTTCTGATCTGTTCGGTGTGGCGTTGTTCCTTCCATTGGAGAAGCTCACGGTACACCTTGCGTTTGAGCATCAGGATCACCTCCAGTTTTCACAGCATCTATTGTGCACAAAATTCAAGTATCAGTCAAGCGAAAATGGAATAAAAATTAAGTTCGTTTTTCTTCGATTTGGAATAAAATCCAAGTTTGGAGTGGCCCTGCATTGTACTTGTCAAGAAAAGTAGACATCAATCGAGGATTTTCGGGAGCTTGACCGTTCGCTATGATTTGTCAATAGGTTTAGATGATTTGAGTAAAATGGCGTAATTAAAAGCAGGCAAAGGGCTTCTGATGCCTCTATGCCTGCTTCCTAAAGGTGAATGAACTTGCAAAATGCGCTATCGATCTCTTCGTCGTCGCAGCCCCACGTGAAACGATTACGGTAGCGCCTTCTTCTTATAACCGCAATCGCAGTAAGGCCCGCCGGAGGCCAGGGTGTATTCGCGGACAAAATCGCAGGCTCCGCCTGCTTCAGCCATGGTGTAGTCCAGACGACACATGGCGGGTATAAGATCATACAAGCCCAATTCTTTCATCAAGGCACAGATACCGCATCTGGTGAAACGGGCTTCGTAGCCACTGTCGTCCGAATAGGGCAGGAACTCCATGTTCCAGGAATATGGATTCCGATCCGCGGCTTTCAGCGCCGCCGTGGCTTTCATGCCGCGGATATCCTTATCACTGAATTTCCGCTTTCCACCCATCCGGCAGAACCAGCGCATGGGACCGGTCATCATGGACTTCGCATAATAGTCCGTCAGTTTCTCAACGGACGGCTTCTTCTTCATGGAAAGCACAAAAGCTGAGAGCATGGCGCAGTTGACGATGTTCATTTTGAAACGGTCCGCTTTCTCGAACTCCGGCAGCTTTCCGATGACTTCCCGATACTTCGGCTTTGCGATGGCCAGTGTCTGCGCCGCTTCCGCCTCAGTGAAACCAAGCACAGATACAAGACAATCGCGGAAAGATTTTCGGAACAGGATCCACATGCCCATAGGCATACCTACGTATTTCATGTCAGATGTTCTCCTTCAGCTGGCCGGTTTTACCATCCTGCCGTCTTCTTTTCATGCCGATCATCCTTACTTTCTTGCAATGATGGTGATCCACGATTTGGACGGATGATGATCACTGGTAACCTCGGAAAAGCCCGCTGCTTTCAGCGCCGCTTCAAGCTGCTCCGCCGTATAGCATTTCATCCCGTCGATGATGCTCTCGTATTTCTTGCCCGTATCGTCTGTGCCGTCTGCTTCGTTGCAGATCATGAAGACCCCGCACGGCTTCAGGATACGGGCAACCTAGGCAAAGCACTTTTCCAGACCCGGCCAGAAATACACCGTCTCAAAGGCGGTCGCCAGATCGAAAGAGCTATCCGGAAGATGAAGATCGGACACGTCGCCCTGCCGCACCTCGCATCGGCCTGCGGTAATGGCCGCCCGGTTGAAGGCTCTCGCTTTTTCAACGGACAGGTCGGAATAATCGATGGCCGTCACATGCGTCTTCGGATACTTCTTCAGCAGTTCGCGGGCGTTGCGTCCGCCGCCGCAGCCCAGGTCGACGGCCTTCTCAGACACGATGGGTGGCAAGTGGGAAAACCCCCAATCGGCCATGGCGGCATGTCCGGAGTTCATGCCTCCCAGCATCACTTTTCCGAGAAAGCCTTCCGGTTTCCTCGTCTGGCTGACAAACTCTTTGAACAGCCCCATTCTTTTATCTCCTTTTCAAATGCTTTTTGTTCTTTCCCACCCATCTCCGGCGTCGGTCGGATGGCGGACGAATTGTCAAAAGCATATCTCTGCCTCCGTCATTATCTTGGATTGGTCACCTGATCGCCTACGATCCAGTAATCGCAGACACTGTCTCCCTGAGCGATCGTATGCTCCCGGTACAGTTTTCCGTGCTGCAGCCGGAACATGACTTCATCGGTAGAACAAAGTGCCGGCATCAACTCTGCGATGCCCTCCCGCTTGCAGAACTCGCAGATGGGGCAACGGGTGAAATAATAGAAGCTTCCATCCTGATGCAGCCGCTCGTCAAAATATACGTTCCAGTTGACCGGATAATCGCCGCCGTGTTTTTTAAACCAGGCGTCGTACTTTTTCATGTCCCGGTACCATTTCTTGGGTGTCCTGTTCAGGTTGGTCATGCCGAAGACGGTGCGCAACAGGCGGC
>JAFUZM010000060.1 GCA_017476605.1 Clostridia bacterium | reverse complement strand
TCTACTTCTTCCAAATTAATACAATTATCAAATATCAATCTATTGAAAATTGTTTCAGGAGGCAAAGTCACTTTTTTTAGTTCTTTGCAGTCCCGAAATGAAAGAAATTCGATTTTCCCTAAGGAATTAAGAAATACAACTTCCTCTAAAGCTTCAAATTCTTCAAAATTAGTAAGTGTTTCTTTTCTCTGAATTGTTATCTTTTTAAGCCCTTTCTTGAGTTTTTTCATCTTATTAGGAAGCCACATATGGTGCCAATTGACAAACGTTTTGTATATAAATATTTTTTTCGCATTCAACGGTATCTCTTGCTCTTCTGAGAATAAGAGGATTTCTTCTGTTCCTTGAATGCTTTCTAATGTCTCATAATAAAGCTTCTTTTCATTGTCGATGATTCGTTCCAATTCAACATTGGACTTTATAGCAATGCCATCCGCCCATGACGCAACCACATTATCAATTTCTGCTATATACTTGGCATTACTATCAATTTCGTGGTATGTAAAATTCTTGTCTAAATATTCTTCTTCTACTACGATTAGCTTAGATGCTCTTTCCCTATTTGTTTTTCTTGCGGCCTCAGCCGCTTTTCGTCTTAAATCATTAATCCATTTTATTATGGCTTTCGCCAGAAGAGTATCCTCTTGCATATGCAAATCATGGTGTATGTCATCTTTGAGCAATGATATATTGGGGAGTATTTTCAAAGATGTCTCTGCTGTCTTCTGTTCTTCTTCTTTTCTCGCTGCCTCAAGAAGTGCTTCTTCTGTCATCTGCTTTTCTTCCGCTAATCTCTCTGCCTCAAGACGTGCTCCTTCTGCCTTCCGCTCTTCTTCCGCTTTTCTCCCTGCCTCATGACGTGCTTCTTCTGCCTTCCGCTTTTCTTCCGCTAATCTCTCGGCCCCAAGACGCGCTTCTTCTGCCTTCCGCTCTTCTTCCGCTTTTCTCTCAGCCTCAAGACGCGCTTCTTCTGCCTTCCGCTCTTCTTCCGCTTTTCTCTCGGCCTCAAGACGCGCTTCTTCTGCCTTCAGCTCTTCTTCCGCTTTTCTCTCGGCCTCAAGACGTACTTCTTCTGCCTTCCGCTCTTCTTCCGCTTTTCTCTCGGCCTCAAGACGTACTTCTTCTGCCTTACGTTCTTCTTCCGCTTTTTCTTCTGCCTTAAGACGTGCTTCCTGATTTAATCCATACATGATGCTTTGTATTTTTTTAAACTCAGCGTCAACACGGTTTAATTCTTCATCCATTTTTCGATTGAATTCTTCAAATTCTTGCTTTGTCATATTTCATACCTCTTGTTAACATTTCTCCCCGAGAAGTTCATCCTTCCTGATGATCCACAGAACTTCTAAAAAAGGATGCCGCATGGCATCCTTTTGCTTTCATCCATTATTTGAACCACTGCTCCGGGAGATACTTTCTCTGATTCTCAAGCATATCATCAAACAGCTTCTGGGCATCCTTGATGGAAACGGATGCCATCTGCGGATCATTGATGAAGGTGCTGAAGCCAAGCTTCCGGTCACAGGTCAGTGCCGTCTTTAAGGTATTCTCCTGATTGTACACATGGCGGGCAACCAGAGGCAGAATGTTCGACGGCATCTCGCCGGCGAATACCGGCTCAATGCGATTCTGACCAAAGAGAGCGTTGGTTTCAACAACACTGCCAAGAGGCAGATTCGGAATCTGTCCACGGTTGGGAATGTTGACATTCGAAACCAGATCTCCAAGACCCAGTACAGCCTTGAGAAGGAGATGTCCCTCTTCGCCGGAGGGCTTCAGGACCAGTTCCTCCTTGCCGCTGATCAGGTTGTCCGAACGCTCCATCCGATCCCCCAGGTCCTTGACACGCCAGTCGACCGTGGTGAGGCTGAACTTCCAGTCACGAATCACATCGGGATTCTCCGTATACCAGGGCGCGGTGAACTCGGCCAGATGGCGATCGCCCGCTGCTGCAATGGCACCGTACCGACGGAACAGATCGAACTTGACACGCTGTGCGCAGTTGAAATGCGAGTTCATCCAGTTCTTGTCGCCGCCCTCGTCATAGCCCGTCTCAAAGTACTTGTCAGCAAACTTGGCGTAAAGCGGGAAAAGATCAATACCCTTATAGCTTGCACGGGTCAGCCAGGTAAAGTGGTTGATTCCGGTAACAGTAGTATAAAGATCCTGACGGACAACGCCCGGAATGCCGGCTTCGGTTTCCAGCATGGAGCACAGCAGCTTCTGAGTGCCAAAGACCTCATGGCAGCAGCCGAAGGCTTTGATCTGCGGGAATACCTCATACAGCGTTCTGACACAGAGCGACATCGGATTGGTGTAGTTGATGACCCATACTTCCGGTGCGTAATCACGAATCGCTTCGCCTATGGTCACATACATCGGAATCGTGCGCATGGCTCTCATGAAGCCACCGGCACCCACCGTATCGCCGACGGGCTGCCAGACATTGACCCGTTCCGGCAGATGCACATCCGAACGCATTTCCTCAAAGGTTCCCGGCAAAATCGAAATAACCACAAAGTCCGCTCCGGTCAATGCCTGTTCAAGGGAATCACTGACCTCATAATGCCAGCGGGACACGGCATCCTTGTGTGCACTGATCTTGTTTCCGATAATTTCATTCCGCCTGGCTGCGGAGGGGTCTATATCATAGAGACGGACGGTGCCGCACATGTCTGCATCCATCGCCAGATCCATCATGAATCCCCACGCCCATCCACGTGAGCCGCCGCCGATATACGCAACATTCAGTTCTTTTGCTTTTCCCAAATCAACTGCCATAAACGTCATCCTCCACAAAGTATATCTCTTCATTATATGTTGCCCCAAAATCCGTTTTCATACGGATGGCGCCATTACAGTAGAAACCCTCTCTAAAGCCAATTAATCGCTGCTATCATCATTATTCTGTTCAGGAGGTACTCATGAAACCAGTAAATATCTATGCCTTTGCCGATGAGGCCAGTCCCATGATCAAGGGACAGGTGGCTGCCATGCTGCGCAATCACCTGCAGGGACTCGAAATCCGCGGTGTGGATGATGTCAATGTCTCGGACATCTCTCTTGCAAAGGCAAAGGAAGTCCGTAAGGTGCTTGATGACGCCGGGCTCATCACCTGGTCCATCGGCTCCCCGATCGGCAAGATCATGATTGACGGAGACCATAAGACGCATATCGAAAAGTTCCGGCGTACCCTTGAAATTGCCGAGACACTCGGGGCGAAAAACATCCGGCTTTTCTCCTATTACATCAAGGAAGGCGAGGATCCCACCCAGTATAAGAATGCCGTTATGGACCGCATGGCCGAGCTTCTTTCCTATGGAAAGGATTTCTCTGTACGTCTTTGCCACGAGAATGAAAAGGGCATTTACGGCGACAATGCCACACGCTGCAAGGAGCTGCTGGACAGCTTCCCGAACCTTTATGGCATTTTTGATCCGGCCAACTTTGTACAGTGCGGCCAGAATACGCTTGAAGCATGGGCACTGCTCAAGGACCGGATTTTCTATATGCATATCAAGGATGCCCAGGCAGACGGGACCGTTGTCCCCGCCGGCTACGGTGAGGGTCACCTTCCGGAAATCCTGAGTGACTTCATTGCACGCGGCGGTAAAGACATGACAGTAGAGCCGCACCTGCAGGCCTTCTCGGGGCTTCAGAATCTCGAGCAGCCGAAAGAGGACCGCAAGCTGGGCGGACAGTTCCATTTCAAGGATCATGACGAGTCCTTTGACATGGCCTGCCAGTCCCTGCGCACTGTTTTAAGCAACATTAAATAAAGGAGGGCCTCCCCTATGTCAACCCGCATTCGCCTTGGAATCATCGGAATCGGAAACCAGGGCTCAACCTATGCACGTCGTATTGCCAACGAAAACTGGTGCCCGGAAATCGAACTGGTCGCCATTGCCGACAAGAATCCCGCCCGTCTTGAGTGGGGCAGGCAGAATCTCAAGGGGTCCATCACGTATTTTGACACCGCCGAAGCACTGCTTGACAGCGGACTCATCGACGGATGCGTGATCTCGGTTCCCCACTATGATCATCCCCGCCTGGCCATTGCCTGTATGCAGCGCGGTATTCATGTCATGTGCGAAAAGCCGGCCGGCGTATATACCCTTCAGGTTCGTGAGATGATTGAGGAATCGAAAAAGCACCCCGAGCTGGTTTTTGGCATGATGTTCAATCAGCGGACCAACTGCCTGTACCGGAAGATGCGTGAGCTCATTCAGAGTGGCAAATACGGCCGTGTGCGCCGTGCCAACTGGCTGATCACCAACTGGTACCGCAGTCAGTTCTACTATGACAGTGGCGACTGGCGCGCCACCTGGTCCGGCGAGGGCGGCGGCGTGCTGCTCAATCAGTGCCCCCACCAGCTGGATCTCTGGCAGTGGATCCTCGGCATGCCCGTAAAGGTTCAGTCCTTCATGCGCTATGGACAGTGGCATGACATCGAGGTTGAAGACGATGTCACCACCATCATGGAGTATGAGGATGGACATACCGGCGTCTTTGTCACCTCCACCGGTGATCCCCATGGCAGCAACCGCTTTGAGGTGCAGATGGACGGTGCACAGCTCATCGCCGAAAACGACAAACTGACGCTCATTGAACTGGATGCACTGGAGCAGGACTGGACTAAGACGAATACCCAGCCCTTTGGAGCCGTCCCCTGCAAGGAGATTGAGGTTGAAACCGATGGACTTAACCTGCAGCACCAGGGCGTCTTTAACGCCTGGGCCGGCGCCATTTTACGGGGAGAGCCCCTTGTTGCCGGTGGTGAGGAAGGCCTCAACGGCCTGATGCTCTCCAATGCCATGCATCTCTCTTCGTTCCTTGGAACGCCCGTTACCCTTCCCTTCGATGAACAGCTGTATCACGATGAGCTGATGAAGCGCGTCGCAGGTTCCCGTCGCAAGACGGCAGGCCCCGCTG
Source organism: Clostridia bacterium (assembly GCA_017476605.1). Taxonomy (GTDB): domain Bacteria; phylum Bacillota; class Clostridia; order Christensenellales; family Aristaeellaceae; genus Ventricola. The sequence goes on along the minus strand of JAFUZM010000060.1, from coordinate 1,187 downwards.
TATTTGCGGATACCTCGGCCACATTTGCCGGTACAAAATAAGGCACATTCCCGGAAGGAGCTGTGCCAGCGCATCACCATGGCTTTCTCGGGTGCTGACACCTGAGAAAGCCATTTGGTAAATCTACACACAAACCTGCAAAGGAGATAGAGGATGAACTATCGTGCAATCGCGGATCGCGTTCTCAATATGCTGAAGCATGCCGACGGAAACGATCCCTCCAATGGTCATCTGACCATGAACAACTGGGAATGGCCTACCGGCGTTGCTCTCTACGGAATCTACAAGACCTATCAGAGCAGCAGTGATCCCGCCATTCTTGACTATCTGTGCTCCTGGTATGATGATATGCTGAGCCGGCCGGAAAAGCCAAACCGCAACGTCAATACCGTAGCCCCGGTCCTGACCCTCACCTGCCTTTATGCAGAAACACACAAGGAAGCCTATCTTACGGAAATCGAGTCCTGGATTTCCTGGGTTATGAACGACATGCCGCGCACCGAATTTGACGGTCTCCAGCACTGCACTGCCTTTAACAAGCATTATGGGCAGCTGTGGGCAGACACGCTGTTTATGACCGCTCTGTTTCTTGCCAAAGCCGGCGTTGTCCTTGATCGCCCGGCGCTCATTGATGAAGCGGAATATCAGTTCCTGATCCACATCCGCTATCTTCAGGACAAGATCACCGGCCTTTTCTATCATGGCTGGACCTTTGACCGCCGTCATAACTTTGCGAATGCATTCTGGGCCCGGGGCAACGCCTGGTTCACAGCTGCTGCCGTTGAGCTCTACGACATTACCGGTCGGGACAATGCCGCCATGCATATGATTCATTCCGCCTGGCTGGACCAGCTGTTTGCGCTTTGGAAGCTGCAGCGTGTCACCGGACTCTTTACCACCCTTTTGGATGATGAAAGCAGCTATTCGGAGACAAGTGCAACCGCGGGAATTGCTTACGGAATTCTGAAAGGTCTCCGTCTTGGCTGGGTCAGTGGAACCCGCTATGAGGAAATGGGCCATCTGGCTGCCGATGCCGTTTTAGGTCAGATTGATGAAACCGGCGCCGTTCAGGGGGTGTCCGGCGGAACCGGAATGGGACATGACCTTGCGCATTACAAGAACATCATCGTTACCCCCACTGCCTATGGCCAGGGACTGACCTTCCTGATGCTCACGGAACTGATGAT
>JAFUZM010000059.1 GCA_017476605.1 Clostridia bacterium | reverse complement strand
TCTTTTGCTTTCTCCAGAAGCCCCCGAATATTCGTAAGAGATTCTTCGAATGCCCCAGCAATCTGGTTCCCCAGTCCCTGCCAGTCCGTCCCCGCAATGGCGTCCCGGATGGAACTCCTGAGGCGATTCATAAACCCCGTGATCCGATCCAGATTGGTAAACGTCCGCAGCAGCTCTGTCATGAACCTGGTTGCCGCAGACAATACGTTTGGCATTCCGGAGAGGATTCCGTCTGCCACGCTGCCGACGATGCTGATTCCAAGATCTGCCATCTCCGGCAGGTGACCGGCAATCTCACCGGTCAGCTCGGAGAGGACATTCAGGATACCTGACATCATGGTTGGCAAAATGGCTTCCGCCGCCTCTGCCATCGTCCCAATCATCTCGGGCATATGCCCGGAAACCGCCTGAATGACCTGTTTGGCCTTGCTTTCGATTCCTGTCAGGATTCTCGTCCCGCTTGTGCTGGCGGATTTCAGCATGGAGGTAAACTGCCCCGCTGTCTTCTGTGCCGTGCCGGACACATCCGTGAGACTCATCTCCGCCGTTGTGGTCATATCCAGGAGAGTAGCCCCAAAGAGAGCCGTCCCTGTCACCAGCACCCCAAAAGGACTCGCCAGTGCAGAAAGCATGGGAATGAGGACCCCTATGCCTTTCATGACCGGTCCAATGGCCGCTGTAATCCCCAGAAAGCCCATGGTCGCCAGCTGCATGCTGCTGTCCGCCTCACGAAAGGCATTGATGAGTCCCGTGATCCCCTCGATGCCCTTCATGATGCCGTCCTCCACCAGGGAAAACAGCGTAATCTGCAGTCCCTCGAGGGCGGATTTCATGATGGTGATGGCACCTTTGGCGTTATTCAGCTGCACATTTGCCATTCGCTCCGTTGCATCCGTACAGGAGCTGATTGCCTCCTCCAGCTGCGTGACATCTGCCTCAGTGGCACCAAGCAGGGCCAGCAGGCCGGACATGCCGGTTGTGCCGGCAATGGCCGAGGCAAAGGCTGCCTTCTCGGTTTCCGTCATCTCGGCAGCCTTGCTCCGCAGCTGCTCCAGCACTTCCCGAAGGCCCAGCATGTTCCCGGAAACATCCGTAAGAGAGATTCCGTATTCCTCCATAGCAGCCCTTGCCGCCTTGGGCGGATCTGCCAGACGCTTGAAAAGCGAGCGGAGCGTGGTGCCTGCCTGTGATGCCTTGATACCCTGGTTGGCCATGAGACCGGCAGCCAGGGCTACGTCCTCAATGCTGTACCCGAGGGCACCGGCCAGAGGCGCCGCATACTTGAAGGATTCACCCAGTATCTCGACATTCGTGTTGGAATTGGTCGCCGTGGCTGCCAGGACATCTGCAAAGTGCTGCACATTGCTGATGCCGGTATCAATGGTTTCCCCGTTGGCAATGATCTTATAGGTGTCATCTGCCGCATACCCGAAAGCCGTCATGGCATCTGTCACGATGTCTGACGTTCTGGCAAGCTCCGCGCCCGAGGCAGCTGCCAGATCCATAATAGGTCTGAGTCCACCCAGCATTTCCTCGGCACCCCAGCCGGCCATGGCCATGTACTGCAGGGCCTGTCCTGCCTCAGTGGCAGTAAACTTGGTGGCGGAACCGGCGTCAATGGCAGCCTGCGTAAGCGCTTCAAGGCTTTCCCCGGTGGCACCAGAGATCGCCTCCACTGTAGACATCTGAGCGGTAAAGTTCATACCCGCACCAAGGGAATCCTTGGCAAAGGACAGGATGGGCTGTGTGATGGCCTGCTCAAGACCGGCGCCAATCGTGGCCAGCCGGGCACCAAACTGTCCCAGTTCATCCTCAATTTCCACCATTGCATGGGCAAAGCCCGATGTATCCAGTGAAAAGGATGCAAACAGTTCACCAACCTGCACAGAATCCCTCCTCTGCAGGTACATTTGAGTCTGTTGATTCGCCAAGCCATATGTCAAGTACCTGCTTTCTGACAAAACCATCGCGTACGCGATGGGCATGGCTCCTCTAACGAGCAGCTTGGTCTTTCGGCATAGTGACTTTTGTCAGTGCTCGTTACCTGACAAACTCCTCTCCGTTTATGGAATGCCAGCAACTCTTTCGGGCACCATTTTCAGAAAGAATTACATCGTCACAGGCATCTTTCCCATTACTTTCGGAAAGAAATCTACGGCAAACAAAAAAGACCGTCTGTATGACGGCAAGCACATTACACCCCGGTGTACCTCAACAAGAACAGGAGGCGAAATCTATGAGAAAAGTGTATCCTGCACTTCTAACACCCGACGAATCTGGAGGTTTCTTTATCAGAGTCCCGGATGTTAACGGCTGTATTACTACTGGAAGAACACTTGAAGAGACCTTGGTTAACATCCGCGATGCCCTTGCCGGGTGTCTCTGTGTCCTGGAGGATGTTGGACAACCACTGCCCGATCCCTCTGCCCCTGCCGTCGTTGCCGACGGTCTATCAACTGTGGTTCTGGTAGATGTCGATTTACTGGAGTATCGGAAAGAAACCGATACAAAAGCTGTTCGAAAGAACGTATCCATGCCTGCTTGGCTGGCTTATATGGCAGATAAATATGGCTTGAACTGCTCCCAGATACTCCAAGATGCGTTGAAAGAAAAATTACAGCTTGCCTGACTTATCCCGTTGTTACTGCCGTCAGAATCGTTTCGGGCGGCTTTTTTATTGGACTACCTGTTACAACAGGCAAACATTATGAAAAGCATGAATCTGAATTGTATTCAGCTGCTACCTCTTTTGCTCTCAGCATCATCAATATAGATCTTCTTTTTATGTCGTTCCATTCTTCGAACTTAACGTCTGCCCATTAGATATCCCATACATCATGTTCATTCAGCCCACTTCCATTCCCTTTCGACTTTTTTGAATATACAGGGATTCCATTGTCATATCTGACAGGTTCCTCAACTGGAAGTTTTCTGATTCTGTCTTTCAACAAAGACAAAGCATGCTGCCCATCAAAGTACTCTTTTATCAATTCTTTGGAAATGATTTCTCCCTGGCTGGTGTTCGCCCATGGCGATCCAGGCTGATGGATCAAATCAACCAACTGACTTTCAGAATACTTTCCGTATTCATTCAGAACAGATGCGATAATATCAATCTGCTCATTTGTAAATGGAGTCGGATCAACTTCATTGATTTCATCAATGCCGTTTTTACCATAACTGCAATAACGATTGTACACAGACTTGATAACATAACCATACTCGCATGCTTCAAAGTCATCATCAAACAGAGGTTGCCCTGTTTTTGCTAAACTATAGCCTTGAATATTATCGGTACATAGCCTCAAGAGAGACCAGTGTTGCATAACCTTCCCTGGCGGCTGCCTGAAGGCTCTCTGTAAATCCGCCTTTAGAGAAGATGTAATAGAAGCACTGGTCATTTGCGGAAGTAAAGACAGATGCATATTCCCGAATCAGATTCAGTTCATCAATGCCAATTTTCTCATTTCGGTATTTACAGGAGCCGATGAGGTATTGTTTTCCTGAGCCTCCCTGATGCGGTTTTGGAGAGACAGCAACAATATCCAGCTGCACCTCCTTCTTAAGCTTCGAATGACTGCCCCACCATTCTCCGATATCACTGATGATAAAGGGCAGTGAATCCATATGATTGATCAGCCAAGAGCGGCACATGATCTCGAAAGTCTGTCCCATGTAATTTTGAAGATCGCTCTCCACGACAGAACGATACAGAAGATCCATTTTCCCGGATGTGATCGCCATCATATTTTGAGGAACAAACCGGTACCAGAACCGGAAAAACTGATCGGTGATCCGGTAGATAACCTTCTTTTTGGATTGATTAATGACAGGTTCTACCTTCTGAACGATTCCAAGTTCACTGAGAACTTTCAGATATTTTGCACAGGATGCCGTATCCAGATGTACTTTTGAGGAAATTTCGCTCTGCCTGCTGGAGCCCTCCGCAATCGCTGTGATGATTGAGTTATATACGGCTGGTTCACGCAGCTCCTGCCGTAGCAGATTGTCAGGTTCCTCAAACAGATAGGCCGAACGGTTAAAATAATTCTCAAGGAGAGCGTCCCGAATACTCCCATTGACCTGCAGCTTGTTGATGTAATGAGGAATTCCGCCAGTAATCCCATAGATCAAAGCGTTAACTTCCGGTGACAGGTCCGGATGAAACCGGGCCGAATCAGAAAAAGACAATGGTTCAAGTTTCAGCTGAGCAGTACGTCTTCCGAACAGTGGGCTTTTCTCACTGAGAACCTCTTTCTCCATAAAACTCATAGACGATCCACACAGGATCAGGAAAAGGCCAGAATTCTTCCAGTCATAATCCAGCAGGTGCTGGAGACGGGATGGTATCGACGAATCCGCGTCACAGAGATACGGAAATTCGTCAATCACAAAAATGACCCTGTCTGTTCTTACGATAGACGTGATGGTGGAAAAGGCGTCGTCAAATGAGCGGTACACAGGAGAAGATACGGCCTCCGGATGAAGATACTGTGTTATGGATTTCGAAAGAGCTTCCAGATTGTCTGCATCATTTGCTTTTAATGCCGGAAAGAAAATGACTTTCTTGTCCTTGACAAATTCATTTATCAGGGCAGTCTTGCCGACGCGCCTTCTTCCATAGATAACGATGCACTCAGTGTCTTCCTTGCAATAGCGACGTTCCAGAAATTGCAGTTCGCGTTCTCTGCATAAAAACATAATAGCAGCATCCTTTCAGGAAATATAAGTTAGGGAATCATGTTTCAGTGAATCGTAATACCCTGATGTCGGTATTATACACGATATGTCCCGTCCTGGCAAGGATGTCATTTTTGACGAGAGGGCTAAATCCGGGTTTGGATTAATGTCAAACACTTTCTCAGTTTGCAATCAATTAAAGGTTACTATTCACAGGAATTTTTGGGGGTACACGTGTTTTTGCCGCGACGCCTACCCTGGTACCGAATAATTCAGCCCAGGTTTAATGGCCCTCTGCCCTCATTTTTTTAAGAGAAGGTTACAGTGGTATTCAGTTTTTCCCACATATGTCATCCCGTCCTCGGATAAACACTGGTGTCTAGATCCTCATTATCTTCCTTGCTCATAGCGCTCTCTTTCGACACTCTTCCTATCTAATTTATAAGACTACATGCAACAGCTGTCCCAAGTATTCAATCATCCGATAATAAAGCCCAACATCGGTGCGGCCACCACGAATAGATCCAGCAAAAAAGAGCTTCAAATAACTATCCGCCCTGTATAGGCAAAGAGAAACCCTCCGCACCGCCACCCCGTAGGTGAGGATGGAGATTGGAGGGACTGTTTTAGATGCTTTGCTTATCTATAGGCCTGAGAGCTGACCATCTTGGCGTATTTAGGTTGCTGATCAGCAGGAATCCGCAGAGAATCCATGGCTCTTTCAACGTTGACATTAAAAGAATCCATCACATTTCTGATGTTTTGAACAACTGTCTTCTGAACAGCACGTTCCTCGCTCTCTCTTCTTACATCTTCTATTACCTTACACACTCTCTCCACCTTCTCTGTTTGCTCCGCAAACAGGCCAACTCCTCAAGCATCAAAAAATCCCGGATTCTGCTTGAAACTTTGTCCAGTTCTATCGCCTCCTTCCAAGGCGTATTAGTCTACCCAAGTGTACCCGATTCAGGCCGGAAAGTAAAGGAATTTCAACACCTCCAGCCCAAATTTTGTTACTATTCACAGGGATTTTGGGAGTTACACGTGTTTTTGCCACGACGCCTACCCTGGTGTAAAAAAATAGGCCTTGCGTTTCCACAAAGCCTTATTTTACTTATTTCTGTGAATAGTAATAATTGAAGTGCTTTAGAGAGACCAATGCCATGTCAGGAAAGACGTGCCATCACATTTGTGGATTATTCTGAAGATGATCATATGATTACAGCCGCACCACAGAGGAAAAGAAGGCCTCCGCTGCCTGTTTCTGATCCATCTCGTTACTGCTTCCTTCCATGCTCTGGATGCGCATGGCCACAGCACCTGTGGCACTGAGATTCGCAGAGAGGACCTCAAAGCGACGCCAGCTCATGTTATGGATGTCCCTGGGCAGATCAATGCCGTAGTCCCGCATGAAATCTGCCTCAAGGGCATCAAAGAGGCCCAGGACGTCTACTTTTTTTGAGACCGCCCGGGCAGTGAGCTGCGCCCGCCCTCATCACTCAGCTCCTCGGATTCCTCCTCCGCGGCCGCGCCGTTGATCATCTCAAAGCACTTCTGAATGAGCAGTGAGAGATCTTCAGCAGAGAGGCCGAAGGAGCAAATCTCCTCCATATTCTCTTTTCCGAACATGGCATCCGCCGCTTCAAAGATGAGACGGGTATACTCGGCGTTGCGATCCGTCTCGGCGAGCTTTTCAGCTCTGGCCATCTTGAGCGGGACAATGGCCGGAATCCGGCTTTCGAGTTCGTAGTGATGGCCATAGATGTCAATCCGGAGCTTCTCCCGCTGACTTTCCCTCAGGAACTGGTCAAATTTCAGTGTTCTCATTCGCCATCCTCCTGCTCTGCCTGTACATCAACCCGGATCTGATGCCTGCAGCCGTTGTTGACCGTTGTGACGGTCACAAGGGCCGTGCCGACACCAACCGGTGTCAGAACAAAGCCGTTTTCGCCGATATCCGAGACGCGCACAACCGCACGCTTTGAGTTGTTGACACGGTAACGCCTGTTGGATGCACCCTCCGGTGTAAATGCGACAGACACGATTTCCTGAGCACCACCGGAGATCATCTCAAGTGTCTCAAGGCGAACATCGCCTTTTCTCAGCTCGACTCCCTCCATCTGGACATACGGGATGGTTTCCGCCTCACCTACCTGCTCAAGGGACCAGGATCTGGTTTGCTCCGAGCTGTCTGCGGATTCCTCCGCCGAGGTTACGATGGTGTCGATGATGATGCCGTGTCCATAGGGATCAATGAGCTTGATCGTCGCATCCGCGCCGCAGCCCGCCTGCTCGGCGTAATCATCGAGAAGCTCCTGGCCGCGGTCAATTTCGCCGGTACTCTCCACCACCTTCTTGATGCCCTCAAGGTCAATGGTCCCGGAGCGCTTGGTGATGTAGGGCTCCGACCAGATGTCCGTATCCGCCGAGCTGTCCTCCGTCTCACCGTCCGTCGTCCGGGTCATAGAGGTGAGTCCATAGATTCGAACCCAGGTCTCCTCAAGCTGGGACTTGTCCTGAATGTAAATCAGCCAGTCTGCCACCGACACCGGACAGCCGTTTTTTCGTCCTTTTGCCATACTCTTCCTTTCTGCCTGATCAGCAGCGATACAGGCGATATTGACTGACATAGAGATGACGGCCTCTTGTATC
>JAFUZM010000005.1 GCA_017476605.1 Clostridia bacterium | reverse complement strand
GGGCCTTTTTCGATGAAGAAGCTGGCCACATTGCAGGCAAGGCATACGAAGATGCCGTACATGCCGGAGCGCATCAGGGAGAAGCCGTTCATGATGCTCACGATCAGCACCACAACGGGTAGCAGCAGATACAGACGGGTGAGCTGAGGCTTTTTCACTTCGATGACCGCATCCTCGCTGGTTGCTGCGGCTGGCGCGCTTCTTCGCCAGAGCGGAAACGAGTACGAATACACCAAAGTAATAGGCAAAGGCGGGAATAATGGCGTCTGCGGCAATGCTCAGATAGTTTACACCTAGCATTTCTGCCATGATATGCAGCTCTCCGGCTTTGAGCCGGGTGCCATGGATCTGCTGGTCCGCTATGACTGGCCGGATAACTATTCCCAGTTCAAGCATGTTTTGCAGGAGCTGACGATCCTCTCCAGCGGGCATTATATTTTGACCCATGACGTGGCCGATCTGCTGGCCCGGGAACGTAGGATGCATCGGCGCAGCCAGAATCCATCCGAAGGGTTTACGTTTGCAGGGCAGACCATGGAGGAAATCACTCGGATCATTGTCCAGCAGGCGGTCAATGCCAATGGAGGAAACCAGTCGCTGACGGCAAAGCAGCTTGGTATCAGCCGTACCACGCTCTGGCGCATGCTGAACCAGGGAGAAGACACAAAATAAGCATAAAAAATGAATGCCTCTGACAAAAGTCAGAGGCGTTCAATTCTTTCCTGAAGGGAATGAAGGTTTACGTCATGGAATCCGGAGGTATCTCGGACTTTCCGTGACGTGCCGGTGTCAGAGGATACGACATTTTTCGATCATCCGGGGAATCTCTCCGTCGATGATCTTACCGAGCTGTTGCACGAGGACATCTGCATCCGGTTTCATGTCCCTGGAGATCCAGTCAAGGAGGATGCCGACAAAGGCGTATTTGTAAAAGTCGGCGATAAACCGTTTGTCCGCCTCCTCAACGACCATTCCCTTTGCACAGTTCTCCACTACGCGAAGAAGCACCGGCGCGGTGAGCTGATAAAAGTAGCGATGGATATGCTCAAGAGGGATGTGGTGGTAGAGGTTCATCACAAGGGGCTTGTTTTCTACGAACAGATGGAGAATGCGCATGAATCCCTGCTGCCAGGTGCCAATGGTGGTATCCTCGCCAAGGGCACGGCGTCCCTCATCCTTAAAGATCCAGTCAATCAGGTCATAGACGTCCTGAAAATGATAGTAAAACGTCGTACGGTTGATGCCGCATTCCTCAACAAGATCCCGGACGGTGATTTTGTTAAGCGGCTTTTTCGCAAGCAGGCGCTTGAGCGATTCGGCCAGAGCGCGCTTTGTAAGATCAGACATGGGAAACCTCATAAAAGGGGCATGGGGCATCAGGGAAGCTTACTCAAGAGTCGGTGAATCGATGTTCTGTTCCAGCTGGCTGATGCTTTGGATGGAAGGGATGAGGCTGCTTCTGATGGTTGTGCTGATCAGGTTGACCAGCTGAGAGATATTGGCGGACATTCCCTGATTGACCCAGTCAACAACGGCACCGACTAAAATGTGTGAATAGAAAGTGATGATGCTTTTGAGACCGTTCTCACTGATGGGAATACCCGCAGCCCGTCCTCGAATGCAGCTTTCGATGTTCGGCTCTACAAATCCCGTCAGGTACTGTTCGACCTGGGCGGGACTCATATAGCGGTAGATATTCATGATGATGTTCTTGTTTCTGAGGCCGAGCTGAAGAAGCTCTTTGAGGCTTTGTGGCCAGTTGCTAACGCCACCGTTCTTTTCGAGAATGTCCTTTGCGTTTTCCTCAAAAATCCAGATCACCAGATCATAGATGTCCTGGAAGTAGTAGTAAAAGGTCATGCGGCTGAAATTGGATTCCTCGGTCAGCTCAATGACGGTAATTTTATTGATGGGTTTGACCTGCAGAAGCCGCATGAGTGCCTCTGCAAGCAATTGCCTGGTATCGTTTTTCACAGATGCTCCTCCTCTTTTGAGCAACTTGGTCTTTTGGCGTAGTGACTTTTGTCAGTGCTCACTACCTGACAAACTGTTTGCTGCGCAAACAGGCCAACTCCTCTGATGATGATTTTTTCCTGATATGGAGGCAACATTGCCGGAGAATGTATCGAACAGATGAAATTCATTCAGAATTTCATCCGAAAATAACTTAAAGCGGCATTTGACGTAAAGCTAATTATAAGGTTTGATATGACCGATTTCTATAATCAAATCAAGAAAAATGTCCAAAAAGGAGTTTGTGCTCTGTGAAAATCGAGAGGAGCCATACCCATCACCCCAGCGATGAGTATGGCAGGAAGCAGGTACCTGACAAAAGGTACTACACTGAAAGACCAGGTTGCTCGTCAGAGAAAGTCGGGATTTTTACATGAGGTCTGTACGAATGATGTACAGGGTATTCTGAGTGCCGGACTGAGGAGCGAGATCATAGCCGTTGTTTTTTACCTGCTCACAGGTGTTTTCGTAGATTCTGAGTGCATCGCGCATATTCTCGTCCACATAGGGGAGCAGGAAGCTGGCCCCCTTCTTCTCCGCGTCCAGGATGGAATCCCGCAGCGTCACAATGCCTGTCTCGTGGAGGGTTTTGGCACCTTCTGAAAGCGCCTTTGTTCCGTCCTTTAGCTGGGCGACACCATCGTTCAGCTTTTTGACACTGCCGGAAAGGGTTTCCGCACCGGAGGAGGCAGCATTTGCACCGTTCAGGAGCTCACGTGCACCGGCATTGGCCTGGTCAACCCCATCGGTATAGGCATGAACGCCGGCCACAAAGGCATCGACCTGCTCAAGCTGGGCACGAAGCGCTTTAAGAGACTCAAGACCCGCTGCAGCTTCTGCCGTCATGGCTTTCACCTCATCTGAGTTCATGGCCTCCGGGAGGGCCTGGTCTACCAGGGCATTGATCTCCGCCTCGGTCAGCTCCTCGATTTTTGCCTTGACGGCTTCGGATGCCATCTGGGCCTTGAGGCTTTCCTCAATGGCTGCTGCAGTCTTTTCGTCCACGCTGCCGGCAGTCCGCTTCTCATAGCTTTCGGCATCCATCTCAATGCCCGCTGCGGTGAGAACGGAGTCAAGCACGGAGGCACGAACCTTTTCTTTTACAGCCGAGGAAATCGCCTCCGCATTTTCCCTGACGGATGCTGCGACTTTTTCCCTGACTGCTTGCTCCGCTATTTCCTTTACCGCATCCGGGGAGAGCTTTGCAATGAGCGTGTCGAGGGTTTCTTTGTAATTCGCCGGGGTCAGCTGCGGAACGGAGAGGCCAAACGGAGAGAGCGCAGACTGGGCAAGCTGCCGGTTTGCACTCTCAAGAAGGGCAGAAAGGATGGCATCTGCGCCGTCATTGAGTGCCGGGCTGTTCTGACTGAGTGCAGTCAGTCCGGTGCTCAGCTGCTGTGTTCCCTCTGCCAGCTGCTTGGTGCCGTCACTGAGGGAGGCAGCACCTTTATCAAGAAGGGTCATGCCGAGATACAGCTTGGCGGCGCCGACGTTCAGGGCATCCGCTCCATCTGCCAGCTGGTGAGCGCCATCCTCAAGCTGATTAAGACCATCATTGAGTTCATTGATCTTGCCCGGGATGTCCTTTGTTTTGCCGGTGGTTTCCGGGAGCGTCGTGCCGGCAGAGAGTGCGGCGAGAAGGGAAACGGCTTCCTCAAGCTCCAGATTGAGCTCGGCATCGGAGAGACCTGCACGGTCAATGCCCTCGCGAATCGGATCCATGGTCGCAATGCTCATCATGAGGTCAAGGGAGATGTCCTCTGCGTCAAAGGAAAGAGAGAAGGAATCGGGAAGGCCAATGGCCTCATCCGCGCCGGGGATGCCCCAGCCGATGACGGCCTGCTGTCCGGAGAGAGAAAAGGCCTTGGCGTTTGTGAGTGTCAGGTTCCGGGCACTCTGAGGAAGCAGGAGAAGGGTGGCTGCGAAGCAGGGAAGCGGGGTTTCCTGGGTATACCGGATGGTCAGCGTGAGATGTCCGGACTTTCCGGTAAGCTCACTGACGGGAGTGGTATGACCATCCAGCTCAGCCGTTACGACAGGCACCGCCAGCGGAGCCCTGCCTGAGGTTCCCTGATAGAGAATCTCGTTTCCGTTTGCCTGCCAGGTAACGGTGGTGTCCTCCTTGGCAAAGGTCTCATCTCCGCCGATGTTTTCAATGCCCTCGAGGCAGGTGTTGTCGGTGAGAACATCAAGATGGTCAGGATTGGACAGACGAACGGTATCCACAAGGTCAGCGATGGACCCATCCGGATGACTTACAACGAATACATGCTCTGTTTTTGTGGTCTCTGCAGCGGCACAGCCGACGCAGAGCAAAAGAGCGAGAATACAGATAGCAGCACGCTTTAACATAACAGATTCCTTTCTATGCAGCGACGTCTTTCATTCCGAACGTCGTATGAACGATGACACGGTCAAGAAGCAGGAGGACGGAGGGGAGGAGCAGAAGGACGACAAAGACCGAGAGTAGCGCACCACGGGCGATGAGCCGGCACATGGAGGAGATGATGTCGATGTTTGAATACAGGCCGACACCATAGGTGGCGGCAAAGAATCCGAGGCCGCTGACCAGAATGCTCTGGGCAGAGGAAACGACAGCATGCTCAACGGCGTCCTTCGCCGAGAGTCCGGAAAGGCGGTTCTGCTTATATCGCGTAGTCATGAGAATGGCGTAATCGACGGTGGCACCAAGCTGGATGGTGGAGATGAGAATCGGTCCGACAAAGGGCAGTGCCACGCCCTGATAATAGGGAATGCAGAGGTTTGCGGCGATGGCCAGCTCAATGACGGAAACCAGCAGTATGGGCAGGGAGAAGGATTTTTCCACGATCAGGATGATCACGAAGATGGCGATGATGGAGATCAGGCTGACCACGGTAAAATCATGATCGGTACAGGCGATCAGGTCCTTGGTACAGGGCGCCTCGCCGATCAGCATTCCGCCTGGATCGTAGGATTTGAGAATTGCATTGAGCGCATCAATCTGCGCGTTGACCTCATCGGAGGAGATTACGTAGGCAGAGTTGATCAGCATCAGCTGGTAACGGTTTCCCTTGACCAGAGAGAGGACGGAATCGGGGAGGATCATCTCGGGGATGGCGTCCCCAAGAACCGTGTCAAGCCCGATGACATCCGTTACGCCGTCCACCGTTTTCATTTCCTCAGCCATGCGCCGCACGTCCTTCTGGGAAATGTCCGAATCAATCAGAAGAAGGTGGGAGACGGCCATGTCAAAGGTGTCCTCAAGCTTTTTATTCGCGATGATGGAGGGCAGCTCCGGCGGCATGACGCGGCTCATATCATAGTAGAGATCCACATGCGTGTATCCGTAGAAGGCAGGGAAAATGAGGAGAACCAGAAGGAGACTCAGGGCCTTATAGTGCTTTGCAACAAAGTGCCCGATGCCGCCGACGCTTGGGAGCAGCGGCTTGTGACTGGTCTTTTCAATGGCGGTATCCATCAGCCGGATCATGCAGGGCAGGAGCGTGAGGGTGCCCAGCATGCCGAGGACGACGCCCTTGCACATGACAACGCCAAGGTCCCGGCCCAGGGTGAAGCTCATGAAGCAGATGGAAACGAAACCGGCGATGGTGGTCAGGCTTGATCCCAGGATGGCCGTGAAGGTCACGTGAATGGCGGAGGCCATTGCCTCATCCCGATCGGAAATCTTTTCCCGCTCTTCCTTATAGCTGTGCCAGAGGAAGATGGAGTAATCCAGGGTGACACCCAGCTGCAGCACAGCGGCGACGGCTTTCGTGATGTAACTGATTTCGCCCAGGAAATAGTTGCTTCCAAGATTCCACAGAATGGATACCCCGATACAGAAAAGGAAGAGTATGGGCAGCAGGAAGGAATCCATGGTGATCATGAGGACGATGGCGCAAAGCGCAACGGCAATGCCCACGTAGATGGCCTCCTGATCCTCAACCAGCTGCTTGGTATCGGTGACGACTGCGGAAAGACCGGAGACAAAGCAGCGGGAGCCTGCGACTTTGCGCAGCTGCTGGATGGCCGCCATCGTCTCCTCGGAGGAGGAGCCCTCATCAAAGAAGACAGCGGTGAGCATGGCATCGCCGCGGTTGAAGCGCTCGCGGATCGTGTCCGGCAGGATGGACAGCGGCAGCTGGCCTTTCGTGACCGTGGCATAGCCAATCACGGAGTCAACATGCGGAATGTCCCGGATGGCCTCCTCAAGGGCCATCTGTTCCTGCATGGACAGTCCCTCGGTTACCAGAAGGGAAAAGGCGCCCTTTCCAAAATCGGATAAGAGGATTTCCTGACCCTGAATGGTTTCAAGGTCCTGAGGAAGATAGTAAAGAAGATCATATTTTGTTTTTGTATTGAGCATTCCCAACACAGAGGGAATCATCAGGGCAATGCACAGGATGATCACCAAAACTCTGTGCCGGATCAGCCAAAGGGTTGTGCGTTTCACAATCAGACCTCCGAATCGATAAAAAATAAACAACATTGTGTTGACTTAATCAACGATATGAATTATAATCAGCAACGTGTTTGGAAGCAATAAACAAATCCGGAACATAGTGTCATCTAAACGACAGAGATGCGAAATACGTCACACAAGTCGACAAAAAAATGAAAAGTGTTGAGAAAGGAACAAAAGACAATGGAACGGAAAGAGGATCGTCGTTCCCGGAGAACCAAAAAGCTGCTGGTGCAGGCGCTGACAGAGCTCATGGAAAAGAAATCCATCAGCGAAATCACCGTGAAAGAACTCACCGATCTGGCGGATGTCAATCGGGGGACCTTCTATATTTATTACAGAGATATCTATGATATGCTGGAGCAGATTGAGAACAGCATTCTCGAAATGATCCGGGAGATGGTCGCAGAGGGGGAGGAAGGGGAAATCGTGCAGGAGACCAAGGCCTATCTGCTGAAGCTCTTTTCATATATAGAAGAAAACCAGGGCATTGTACGGATCCTCCTCAGTGAGAACGGGGATATGAATTTTCTGCATCGAATGAATGAGGTCGTCCGGGAACGCTCGCGAAAACTCTGGCCGGTTCTGCGGAAACCCGGGGAGAGCGATTCGGACTTTGAGTATCATTACAGTTTCATTTCCTTTGGCCTTGCGGGGCTCATCCGTACCTGGGTGCATGGGGGCTGCAAGGAGAGCAGGGAGTATATGGCGGAGCTGACGGATCGCATGGCAAGAAACGGCCTCTGGCAAAAATAAAGCCTGCAGTCAAAGACTGCAGGCGTTGGGATCATGGGAGGACGCCGGATTCGCTCAGGCAGATGTCGTTTTTATGATAGGTGATGAGGCCCTCTTTCTGCATGCGGGACATTTCGGCAGAGAGGGCACTGCGGTCAACTCCGAGATAGTCGGCCAGTTGCTGTCTGGAAAAGGGAATGGTAAAGCAGGGACCGTTGGTCATGGACAGCTCCGAGAGATAGGAAAGAAGCCGTGCACGAATGGTTTTCGGGGCCGTATGCATCATGCGGGAGGAGAGTGTCAGGTTGTTCATGGCTGAGATCTGAATCAGGTTGTGAATCATCTGATTGTGCCTGGGACACCCGGAGGCGCAGATGCTGAGAAGCTTATCCATGCTGAGGAACAGAATGAGACTGTCCTCGGAAGCCACAATGTCGTAGAGCAGCTCCTTTCCCGGGATGGCGGCATAGTTCTCGGCAAAAATCATGCCCCGCGTTATGTGGCTGAAGATGCTGCTGGTTCCCCAGTAAAAGTTGGCCACCATATTGACGCTGCCGGTTTCCACAAGCCCGATTTCATCGACAGCCATTCCGGAGTGATAAATGATTTCATCCCGGTGATACTGCCGTTCGTGCGCATTTACACAGTGGAGGAGCTCCTTAAGATCCTGATCGGTCAGCCCATGAAACAGGGGCGTTTTGGCGAGAAAGGGAAGATCCATAAAAATTTCTCCTAAAATGTTGTTAAAACAACCGACTATTTTCTTTGATTATAGTATGCTCATTCTCCGAAATCAACCTTGGAGGTAAACTTTATGGCAGAACAGGTTACAGGCCAGACGCTGATCGGCGAAATCGTACGCAATCATCCGGAGACGGCCGAAATTCTTTTCTCAATCGGCATGCATTGTCTGGGCTGCCCGGCATCTCAGGCAGAATCCCTTGAGGAAGCCTGCATGGTGCATGGGTTCGCAGCAGAACCGGTCATTCAGGCCATCAATGAAAAAATTGCAATGACGGCTCAGGCGTAAGCCAGGCCATGGACAGCGGAACATTCCGCTGTCTTTTTTTAGAAAAAAGCACCGACCAGAGGTCAGTGCAGAAGAAAGCCCTTGATAAAGATCTCAAGGCCGATGGCAATCAGGATGCATCCGCCGAGAATACTGGCCCGCCAGGCCAGGCGGGTGCCTGCCTTTCGCCCGATGAACAGGCCCGAAAGGCAGATGATAAAGGTGACACAGGCGATGATGAGGGCCGCGAGTGTGGCCATGGGAAAACGGTAATCGGCAATGGTAAAGCCGACGGAGAGGGCATCAATGGAGGTCGCAACGCCCTGGATGAGGAGCAGCTTTGGCGTAATCCGCGAGCGAACGCCCTGATCTGTCCCCTCTTTTTTCTCTCTCAGGCCATCCATGATCATCTTGATGCCGATATAGCCAAGGAGCAGGAGGGCAATTACCGGAATCATCCGCTGAAAGGCGGAAAACAGCGAGGCAATTGTGCTGACCAGAATCCAGCCGATCATCGGCATCAGGAACTGGAACCCTGCATAGGTTCCGGCAATGACGGACATGCGCCGCCTTGTCATGTTCGGCTCGTGGAGCCCATTGGCCAGGGAAACGGAAAAGGCGTCCATGGCAAGGCCCACACCAAGGGCGGCACTGTTAAGAAGGAAAAGAGCATCCATCCTCAAATCATCCTCTGTCGTCATATCGCTCACGGTATTTCCAGGAGCTGCATGATGATAGCACTGGGATTTACTGTTAGTCAATGATAACCACATGGCGCATTGGAAAAGCACCGGGCCAATGGCGGTTTCCGGTTCATAAAGAGAATCGGAAGCTGACCGGTTGAGTTTTGACGCCACATCCAGTATACTTAAAAAAGCAGTCGCGGAACTTGGCTATATTTACGAAGCAGCAATCTGCTGATCAGGAGGACATATGAAACGTGTAGCAATTCTTGAGTCCCTGGGGATTTCAGGGAACAGACTGAAACAGTTTACGGATGCCTTTGCCGGGGAGGCAGTCTTTGACTGCTATGAAAAGACGACGGATCCGGTAAAGCTTTTGGAGGAATGCAAAGAGGCGGATGCGGTCATCATCGCCAATATGCCGTTTCCGGATGCGGTGATTGAAAAGTGTCGGCAGCTTTCGTATATTGATGTGGCGTTCACGGGCGTAGATCATGTGGGACTCGCGGCGGCCAGAGAAAAGGGCATTCGGGTCAGCAACGCCTCGGGATATTCGAATGAGGCGGTGTCTGAGCTGGTCATCGGTCTTGCGCTGTCGCTGATGCGGCACATCCCTGAGGTCAATGTGCGCGTGAGAAACGGCGGAACCAAGGAAGGCCTGGTGGGCAGGGAACTTCGCGGGAAGACGGTGGGCATCATCGGGTATGGAAAAATCGGGCACCGTACCGGCGAACTCTTCCATGCCTTCGGATGCCGGATTCTCGGACAGTGCCAGACCTGGCATGATGACTTTCCGGCCTATACCGAGCAGGTATCACAGGAAAGACTGCTTGAGGAATCGGATATCGTCGTCCTTCACTGCCCCCTGAACGCAGGTACCCGCGGGATGATTGACAGGGAAAAGCTTGCACGGATGAAGCCGACGGCCGTTCTCATCAACGTTGCCCGGGGACCGGTTGTGGTGGAAAGCGATCTGGTCACGGCGCTTGAGGAAAAGCGCATTGCCGGAGCAGCGGTGGATGTCTTTGACCGGGAACCGCCCATTGAGGACCGCCCGATTTTGCATGCACCCAATACGGTGCTCACCCCGCATGTCGCCTTTGCCACCGAGGAATCCATGGAGCTGAGGGCGGAAATTGTCTTTGACAACCTGCGGGCCTGGCTGAACGGGGAAATTCTGAATCCCGTTCTGTAAAGAACCAGATCTCCGTGCCCGGAGCCGGGAGACATACGATACTGGAAAGCAGGAAATACAGATGAACACGATTTTTGTGATTGGGGATTCCACGGTAGATGATTTCAAGGAACCTTTCCGCGGCTGGGGATGGGCGCTGCCAAACTATGTAAGAGCGGATGTCACCGTCAGGAATCATGCCAAGAGTGGGCGCAGCAGCAGAAGCTTTTGGGATGAGGGACGGTTTGTTCCGGTCAGGGAGCAGATGGGTCCGGGGGATCTTCTCCTCATTCAGTTTGGGCATAACGATGAGAAGGACGACGAGCGGCATACGAATCCCGCGACGACCTATCCTGCCTTTTTGCTGAGGTACTGCGATATGGCAAGGGAAAAGGGCGCCGTTCCTGTCCTCATTACGCCGGTCTGCCGCCGCTATTTTGCCGGGGCGACCAGCCTTCTCTATACCCATGGCGAGTATGCCGGGGCCGTGCGGCGCCTTGCCGGGGAACACGGCATTGCCCTCCTGGACCTCAAAAAGGCCAGCCGGGCCCTTTATCTCAGCCTGGGACCCGAAAAGACAGCAGAGCTCTTTGTCCGGATTGCGCCTGGGGAAAATGAGGACTATCCGGAGGGACACGAGGATTTTACCCATTTTTCCGCCTATGGCGCAGGCATAATCGCCGGTCTTGTGGCAAAAGAAATGGAAAAGTCCCCTGTGCTGCGGGACTTCCTTGATCCCTCAGCGATGGATCATCACGGCATCTCCTGATCAGATACCAGGGCATAACAGCATCAGCCCCGCCACCGGCGGGGCTGATGCTGTTTTAATAATTGTCCCGGATTTCCGTGAGAACGGCTGCAATGCTCTTTTCCACGGTTCCCTCATGGAAGGGATTCATGAGATTGCCGGTCTTGAGAAGGTCAAAATAGCCCATGGTCCCGCCGGCGCGGCAAAGTCTCAGGTAGTCCTGCCAGGCCGCTGCGCGATCCTCCGTCATGCGCGAATAGTACTGGAAGGCACAGACCTGAGCGAGGGCGTAATCAATATAATAGAAGGGATAGAGGAAGATGTGCTGCTTTTGCATCCAGAAGCCGCCATCTTCCAGGAAGGGATGACCGTCATAGCTGCGCCAGGGCATGTAGGTCTTTTCAATTTCCCTCCAGACGTGGCGGCGATCCGAGGCTGAGAGGTCCGGATTTTCATAGATGCGATGCTGGAATTCATCCACGCAGGCCATATAGGGGATCACGGAAATGGCGCCGATCAGATGTGCGGTTCTGTATTTCCAGCTGTTTTCACCGAAAAAGCGGTCCATCCAGGGATAGGCAAAGTGCTCCATCGTCATGGAATGGATTTCGTTGATTTCCGACGTGGAGCCGGAGAGGAGCTCAATGGGGATGGAGCGCATGGCCAGATATCCCTGGAAGGCGTGACCGGCCTCATGTGTGAGCACATCCACATCCGCGGAGGTGCCGTTGAAGTTGCTGAAAATGAAGGGCGCCTTGTAATCCGGGAAAGCGGTCATGTATCCGCCCATGCGCTTTCCGGGGCGGGATTCTAGATCAAAGAGATGGTACCGGACCATGAAGTCAAAGAATTCACCGGTTTCGGGACTCATTTCCCGGTACATGTCCTGTGCTTTCCTTACGAGCTCCTCCGTGGTGCCGATGGGATCGGCATTCCCTTCAGGAAACAGGAGAGCTTCATCGTAGTAACAGAGGGAGGAGAGGCCCAGCTTTTCCTGCTGACGCGCCCGGATCTCGGCGACAGCCGGGGTGATGATGTCCCGAATCTGTCTGCGGAAAACGGCGACGTCCTCCTGGGTATAGTCAAAGCGATTTCGGCTGATGTACGCAAGGTCGGTGTAGGAATCAAAGCCCAGCTTTCTGGCTTTCTCCGTGCGCAGCTTTACCAGGTTGTCATACTGATCCTCCAGCTTTGGACTTATGGACGCATAAAGGTTCGCCCAGGCAATAAAGGCTTCTTTCCGCTCCTCACGATCTTTGCTTTCCATGTGACGCAAAAGGCCGTAGAAATTGCATTTCTCGCCGCGAAACGTCGTGACGGCGGCAGCGCTGTCCTTCTGATACTGCTGGGAGATTTCCCCCTCGCGGATGGTCTCCTCAATGATGGACGCATCATTTGCCTTGAGGTCGGCGTCAATCAGCCGGAAGAGCTGACTGCCGAATTCCTGTTCAAATTCCGGACGGAACGGGGATATGGCCAGCGCTTCCTGATAGGCCTTTCTGAGGGGAATCAGGGCGGCACTCTGTTCAATGAACCACTGAACCTCATCGCTGTAAAAGGCATCCGTGGTATCAATGGTATTGCGGACCTCACAGATGGACATCGCGGTCATCAGGTGACTTTCCTCCTCCTGAAGACGAAAAAAGGCAGCTCTGGCGTCGGCATAATCCTTTGCCGTCTGCAGTGCCTTTGTCGTTTCCAGATAGAGGGTCCGCACCCTGTCCATGTCCGGACGGGCATATGGCATACTTGCAAAATCAATCATTGTTGCGCTCCTTGTGTTCTATGCTGAATCGCTTTGACAGGGGCCTGCCTATGGGCCGGGTTTCCAAAAGGAAAGGCCAGGCCATAGGCAGGCAGATCACACCATCATGTGTGTATCAGTATACCATGTATTGAGATTTTATGAAACGGTTGAATCTCCGGGCAAATTGCAATATAATTGTGGGCACTTTGATTTGAGAGAGGAAAAAACAGAATGAGGCGAAAAGCGCTGCGCGCGGCATTTCCCCATACCATTCCGATACTTGCGGGATTTTTGTTTCTGGGGATTGCCTATGGCATCTATATGCGGGTTCTCGGCTTCAGCATTCTTTATCCGATGATCATGAGCCTCGTGATCTTCGGCGGATCTCTGGAATTTGTGGCGGCGTCCTTGCTTCTGGCGCCCTTTGCCCCTGTCCAGACCTTTGTCATGGCACTGCTGATTCAGGCGCGTCACCTGTTTTACGGCATTGCCATGCTGGATCGCTACAAGGGGATGGGATGGAAGCGGTTTTATCTGATTTACGGGATGTGCGATGAATCCTTTTCCATCAACTATACGGCTGAGATTCCGGAGGATGTGGACCGGGGTTGGTTTATGTTCTTTGTCACACTGCTCAATCAGCTGTACTGGTTTACCGGCGCAACGCTTGGCGGGATTGCAGGATCGCTGCTGACATTCAATACCGAGGGTCTCGACTTTGTCATGACGGCGATGTTCGTGGTCATCTTTCTTGAACAGTTTCTCAAGGAGAAGAAGCCCTATACGGCCATCATCGGGTTTGGGAGCGCCATTGTCTGCCGCTGCCTGTTCTCAAGCAGCACGTTCATGGTTCCAACCATGATCTGTATTCTTGTCCTGCTTGGGCTGTTCCGAAAACCCATTGAGAAAGCAGGTGATGTTACTTGACCATTGTCCAGCAGATCATCACCATCGCCCTGTGTTCCATAGGGACAATGCTCACGCGCTTTTTGCCCTTCCTGATCTTCTCTTCCAAAAGGCCTACACCCAAATTCATCCAGTATCTCGGGCATGCACTGCCCTGTGCGATTTTTGGAATGCTGGTCATTTACTGCCTGAAGGATGTGAACTTTCTTGCGGGGACACATGGGCTGCCGGAGCTTCTGGCCATCGCCATTACCGTCATCCTGCATCTGCTGAAGCGAAACATGCTTCTTTCTGTTGCGGCCGGGACGGTTTCCTATATGCTGCTGATTCAATTTGTGTTCTGATCTGCCCGTGACTCGCTATTCTTCAATTGTTCTTGCCCCTGAGATGTGATAAGATAGACACATCGTTCACGGAAACAGAAAACGATCATTTTCTTATGAGGAGCCATGTCAAATGCGAGAGGATTTGTCAGGAAGCAGGTACCTGACAAATCGGCATGGCAAATCGACGAATTCAAATGTACCGGAAAAGGAGAAAAGCAGATGGCGCTGCATGTTATGGAGGAAGCCAACCGTTGTCTTGGCTGTAAAAAACCCCGTTGTCAGGAGGGCTGCCCGATTCACACGAACATCCCTGAGGTGATCCGGCTTCTGAAGAGCGGAAAGCTCAATGAGGCAGGATGGATGCTCTTTGAGAACAATCCGCTGACCACAGTATGTTCACTGGTCTGCAATCATGAGGGACAGTGTGAGGGACATTGTGTCCGGGGAATCAAGGAAGCCCCGGTGCACTTTTCCATCATTGAGAATTACATTTCAACCACCTATGCCAATCAGATGGTCAAGGGACCGGCAAAGAGCAACGGACGGAAAGCGGCAGTGATTGGCGCGGGTCCTGCGGGCCTGACCATTGCCATTATTCTTGCACGGTATGGATACCAGATGACCATCTTTGACAGCAGGGATAAGATCGGCGGCGTATTGAGATATGGTATCCCGGATTTCCGTCTGCCGGATGATGTCCTTGATGACATGGCGTATCGCCATCTTGAGTTAAAGGGAATCCAGTTCCGTCCGAATACGTACATCGGCAGTGCCCTGACCATTGACGATCTGTTCAGGGATGGATATCAGAGTATTTTCGTGGGTGCGGGACTTTGGAAGCCCAATCGGCTGCATATTCGCGGGGAGAGTCTCGGACACGTCACCTTTGCCATCAATTATCTGGCCAGTCCGAAAGCATTCCGTCTTGGTGAACGCATCATGGTGATTGGAACCGGCAATTCGGCCATGGACTGTGCGCGCACCGCGATTCGAAACGGAGCCAAATATGTTAGCTGTGTCAACCTGACCGAAACCATTACAGCCAGCCAGTATGAATCAAGCTATGCAAAGCTTGAGGGCGTGGAGTTCATCATGAACAAGTGCACGGTGGAAATCCGGGATGACGGCGTGGTTCTGGCGGACAGCCGGGTAGAGGAGGACGGGAAGATCGTTCCCGTACCGGGAACGGAAATGCTATATCCCTGCACCGGCGTCATCATTGCGGTCAGCCAGGGCGCTGAGAGCAATATCGTGACATCGACAAAGGGAATCGGAACAAACAACCGGGGACTTCTCACGGTGGATGCGGATGGACATACCAGCCGTCCGGGCGTCTTTGCCGCCGGAGATGCGACAAGCGGTGCAAGAACCGTTGTTGAAGCGGTTGCAAACGGGAAACGGGTGGCCGAGGCGATGCATGAATACATGCAGGGTCTGCCGCTGGCCACTACGACGGATTATCCGGACATTCCGGTTGCGCCGACGACCGAGGCATCAGTGCTTGCAGAACAGGTTTTAGGATAAGCCATGCCCGCTTCCTGAGTACGGGGAAGCGGGCATATTCTACCATTTGCCAGAAAAAGGAATCCTATTTGTGCCATGAACAGATTATCTGAGACATTCAAACCGGAATCGAACTACAAAACGTTTTTTCTTTCCATGGTGACCTTTGGATTGTCCTACGGACTGTACAAAGGTGTGCTTGACAACTTTCTTGCCGATGTGGTCTCAATGAGCGCATTTGACAAGGGCGTGTCGGAATTCTTCAGGGAGCTGCCCGGACTGGCACTGGTGTTCGTCCTGGCCGGCCTTTACATGCTCTCGGCAGAGCAGATTTACAAAATCGGAGCGGTGATCATGATGGCGGGCATGTTCATGCACGCCGTTGTTCCGGTTCGGATGGCCTATGTCATTGCCGCCATCTTTGTCTATTCTCTGGGTGAACACATTCAGCTGGGCATGCGAAGCACACTGTCCCTGCAGTATTCAAAGGAAGGACACGGAGGATCGGCACTGGGCCTTCAGAATGCCGTCTATCAGGCGGGAACACTCATCGGGTATGTGACGATTATCGGCATATTTTCCTTTCTGAGTGGCTCTCTTGGCCTTTACCGCCGCGTGTTTACGGCCAGCGCGGCGATCATCTTCATCGGGCTCATTGCATCCCTTAAAATGACGGGGAAAAGCCATGCGGATGAGACAAAGCGCAGATTCTATTTCCGCAGAAAGTACAGCAAGTACTACATGCTCGAGGTGTTTTACGGCGCCCGCAAGCAGATCTTTTTTACCTTTGGTCCTTATGTCCTGGTGCTTTTCTACGGGGCAAACGCCATGGTGATCAGCATCCTGTTTGCCGTCTCTTCCATCTGTACCTTTTTTGCGGCGCCTCTTGTGGGGAAGATCATTGATCGTTTCGGATACAAAATCGTCATGATCATGGACACGCTGATTCTTGTGATCGTCTGCTTTTTCTACGGCTTTGCGCATCACCTGTTCCCGATGTCGGTGGCCTTTATCGTCTGCTGCGTCAATTACATTCTGGATTCCGTCATTTCCCTGGCATCCATTGCCTCCAATGTCTATGTGCAGGATCTGGCGGAGAGTCAGGATGAGGTGCGTGCGACCATTTCCACCGGCATGTCGGTCAATCACCTGATTACCATTCTCATTGCGCTGTTCGGCGGATGGATCTGGCAAACGCTCGGAATCGAGACGCTGTTCATTCTCTCTGCCATCCTGGGCCTTTGCAACAGCGCCTATGCGGCAACCATCAAAACAGGACCCCGCAGGAAGTAACGCAATCGGCCCGGCTAAGCGAAAGGACAGCATCGGGAACAGATACGGACCTTCATACTGACATCATCAACCAAAGCGCCTCCTCGGAGGCGCTTCTTTTCTATCCGGCTACAAATCAAGGCATGATGAAACCCGGAACGTTCCGGCTCTCTGCCTGCCGATTATTGTGTGCGTTCTTCACCGTGTATATTCGGCAAACACTGTGCATTTGCGCTCTTCATGGCTCGGAATCATCAACTTTGAGGCTGAAGGAATATTCGGATGGCTGGAGCACATTGTATTATGCCAGTTACTCGACACGGTTCATTGATATGCGACAAGGAGGGATTGACAAATAGCAGCTCCTGAAGTATGATTTGTTAGAAAAATCATACTTCAGGAGGGAACAGGATGGAACATCCAGATGGAAAGTACGCATGGACGGTCACTGTCGGAACAAAAGGACAGATTGTCATTCCAAAGGAAGCACGGGAGGTGTTTGGCATTTCGCCAGGGGATACGCTGATTCTCCTTGGAGACAGGGAACAGGGAATCGCCATCCCACCAAAGGAAACGTTTGCTGACTGGTTCAATCGGATCTTTGGAGGAAATGAAGCATGAACATCATGTGGTTTTGCATTCCGGCATTCGGACATACAAATCCGACCATCGAGGTCGTACGGGAACTGACAAGACGTGGTCATCTGGTGAGGTATTACTCCTTTTCGGATTTCAGGGAAAAGATTGAGGAAGCCGGAGCAACCTTCATTTCCTGTGATGCCTATCTACCGGCTTTGAGCAAAGAGTCTGAGCGTCGGCTGAGAGAGGTATCGACAACCGAGATGAGTGTCAAGGCCTTTGAAACCACAGCCATGATGGATGGTGTGCTTGCCGAGGATGTTGCAAAGTGCAGGCCCTCGGTCATTGTGTCAGACTCCGTCTGCTTTTGGGGCAAGCTGACGGCAGAAAAATACGGGATTCCTATGGTTTGCTCAACGACCACCTTTGCATTTAACCAGCATTCCGCCAGGTACCTAAAGAACAGTCTGCGGGAACTGGCGGATATGATTCTCGGCATTCCGCGCCTGAACCGGGCCATCCGGCAGCTGGAGCCGCTGGGATATCATATCAAAAGCGCACTGGATATCGTGCAGAACAAACCGGAGACAAACACGATTGTCTATACATCAAAGCGATTTCAGCCCTGTGCTGAGACCTTTGATTCCGCGCACTACTGTTTTGTGGGACCATCCGTAAAACGCGTGGCGCCGGCTGCGAAAACGGGCAATCCCCTTGTCTACATTTCGCTTGGAACTGTTATCCAGAATCATCCGGAGTTTTATCGGAACTGCCTGGATGCGCTTGCCGGAGAAAAGCTTGAGGTGCTGATTTCCTGCGGGCGGACCTTTGACCGTGCCGCCCTTGGCAAGCTTCCGGAAAACGCACGGGTGGAGCCGTATGTCAATCAGATGGAGGTTCTGGCAAAAGCCAGCCTGTTCATTACGCATTGTGGAATGAACAGTGCCAGTGAGGGGATGTATATGGGGGTTCCCGAGCTGCTGTTTCCACTTACCGGTGAGCAGCAGGCTGTTGCGCAGCGGGTCACGGAAATGGGCGCAGGCAGACAGATTCAGAAATCAACGGCAAAGGATCCGGAAAAGCTTCGCGAGGCGATCCTGGACGCACTTAACAGCAAAGAGCTGCAGCATGCAGCACTGCAGATGCGGGAGGACTTCCTTGCCTGCCCGGGACCGTCCGGTGCCGCAGACTTTATCGAGAAAATCGCAGGGGAATAATCAAACAAGACGTACCGGATTATCGGTACGTCTTGTTTGATTTGTGAGCGGACCAGGGTGGAAGAAAGAGACGCTCCGGCTCCGTAATGCCGTATTTCCGATGAAATTCGGCAAGGGTTGCCTGTCCCTCGACGGAAACAGGCCGAATCCAGCGCCTTGAATACATGTGAATCTGCATGATGACGAAGCGAACGGGCTCATCGACATAACACAGAAGGAAGACGAGGAGGAACGGTGCATGGAACAGATCGTTTGCGATATGGATGACCGGCTGGACCATGAGGAACATAAAGGCGATTTCAAGGACGGATCCAAAGGCCGAATCGCCGGCGGCACGGTAGGTATCGTTCATGCACCAGTTGGACATGCGGATGATGGCGACGAGGCAGAAAATGATCAGCATGCCGGTTGCAATTTCGAAAGAAAGACCGGAAAGCCCCAGCATCCGGAGGAGCGGGCCATGAATGGAGATGAGAAGGACGCCGACGGCCGCAATCATACCAGCACAGAGATAGATGATGCGCCAGCCTCTTGAGAAGGCTTCCTCGTGATGTCCGGCACCGACTTCCTTGCCGACCAGAACGCTGGCGGCGCTGGCAAAGCCGCTGAAGAAGGCAAGGATCATTCCCTCAAGAGTCCGCAGAACGGCGGTCGCCGCGATGGCCTCATTGATCTGATGGCCGAGGACGATATTGATCATCATATTGCCGATGCCGATCAGAATCTCATTGAAGAGAATGGGAAGGCACTTGCTGATGTAGTTTTTAAGAAGTGGGAGGTTCCAGCGGAAATGCGCCCGGACATCCGGGATGTAGGGAACCTTTCTTATTATAATAAGAAGGTACATGACCCCGATATTGACAAGACATGCAATGACCGTCCCCAGGGCTGCGCCCTGGACACCCATGGCCGGAAGGCCAAACTTTCCGAAAATCAGAATATAGTTGCAGACACAGTTGGAAATGACACTGCATATGCCGCTGATCAGGGGAATCTTTACCCGCTCGATGGAGCGAAGGAGAGCCGCCATTGCCGAGACAATGATCTGAAGTGGGTAGGAGATGCCGACAATTCGCAGGTACCGGATGCCAATGGCCTGGATTTCAGGACTGTCTGTATACAGCGAAAGGATGATGTCCGGATGAAACACGGCCATGAAGCCACAGAGCAGGCCGGAAATCATCATAAAAGAGAGCGTCATCCCATAGGCCCGGCAGATTCCGTCGTGGTTCTGCGCACCCCAGTATTGCGAAAAGAAAAGCGTACCGCCGCCAACGAATCCCCAGTATCCTGAGAACATGAGACTTGAAAATTGAGCACAGAGTCCGACAGCACCTACACTGTTTTCACCGAGTGAGGCAATCATCATGGTGTCAATCATGCTTCCTGTTGTACTGAACAGATTCTGAAGAGCTACTGGGATGCCAATCGTGGCGATCATGATAATCAGTGCCCTGAGGGACGTTTTTTCCTTGGTCTGCATGCTTGTTTCCTCCGAATGATGTGCACGAATGGCCCCAATTCTACCACAAAACATGCTGGCAGAACAGAGGGTGCATCAGGTTGTTCCGGAGCCTCTGCCCGGACACAGGAGATCAATTGAAATGGGTCCCGAGGTGACAAACAACAAAATTGTTAAAAAATGTAAAAATTTGGGATAAAGGCTCAAACGGAAACCGTCTTAAGAGCAAAAGGCATACACAATACGGGCTGAAAGTCAAAGAAAAAAACGGCAAAATCGATTTCTGCTTCAAAAATGAGCCCTTGAATTGTTACAAAAAATGTAATAATTATTACAAAAGCCGTAACATTTTGGAGCGGTAACCGGCATCTTTCGATTCCCAGGTCACGATTGGTATTCCCGCTTTCTGCTGTTTATTCAGTTTCTACAGCAACAAGGCGCATTATTATCACGGAAAAGGTTCAGGAGGTAAGAGGCATGAGAAAGCAATGGAAAAGGTTAGTAGGAGTACTGATGATCGCAGCAATGCTGGCAACAGTGATTCCTGGAATGGGCCTTGCAGATGTAGAGACCAAGGTATTCTTAAAATCTGTTTTCAATGCACTTTCAGCGGAAGAGCAGGCAACATGGCGTGCAAGAAACGATGCAGGCGAGATTAAACTGGTCATCCGCGATGATGAGGAAGTAGCACGCGAGGAAGAAGCCCGCAGAGCTGAGGAAGAGGCCCGCAAGGCCGAGGAAGCCCGTAAGGCCCAGGAAGCTGAAGAGGCCCGTAAAGCTGAGGAAGCCCGTAAAGCCCAGGAAGCGGAAGAGGCTCGCAAGGCCGAGGAAGCCCGCAAGGCTCAGGAAGCAGAAGAGGCACGCAAGGCTGAGGAAGCCCGCAAGGCTCAGGAAGCGGAAGAGGCACGCAAGGCTGAGGAAGCCCGCAAAGCCCAGGAAGCGGAAGAGGCACGCAAGGCTGAGGAAGCCCGCAAAGCCCAGGAAGCAGAAGAGGCCCGCAAGGCCGAGGAAGCCCGCAAAGTCCAGGAAGCAGAAGAGGCCCGCAAGGCCGAGGAAGCCCGCAAAGTCCAGGAAGCAGAAGAGGCCCGTAAGGCCGAGGAAGCTCGCAAGGCTGAGGAAGCTAAGACCGAAGAAAAGGTTGAAGAACCTAAGGTAGAGGAAACCAAGACTGAGGAGACGGTCGAGGAGAAGACTGAGGAAACCAAGACTGAAGAGACAGTTGAGGAGAAGACCGAGGAAACCAAGGCTGAAGAGACAGTCGAGGAGAAGACCGAGGAAACCGAGACCGAAGAGACAGTCGAGGAAAAGACCGAGGAAACCAAGACTGAAGAGACAGTCGAGGAGAAGACTGAGGAAGCCGAGACTGAAGAGACGGTTGAGGAGGAGACTGAGGAAGCCGAGACTGAAGAGACAGTCGAGGAGGAGACTGAGGAAACCGAGACCGAAGAGACAGTCGAGGAGGAGACTGAGGAAGCCGAGACCGAAGAGACAGTCGAGGAGAAGACTGAGGAGGCCGAGACCGAAGAGACAGTCGAGGAGGAGACTGAGGAAGCCGAGACTGAAGAGACAGTTGAGGAGAAGACTGAGGAAGCTGAGACTGAAGAGACAGTCGAAGAGAAGTCTGAGGAAACCAAGGACAACGAGGCTAAGAAAGACGAGTCGGATGAGGAGTCTGTAGAAGAGGAAGCTGAGACTGAGGATGCAGGCGATGAAGCCGAAGATGAGATTCAGCTTACAGATGAAGAAATCGCAGTGATTCTTGAGGACTATGAACTGGAAGAGAATCCTGAGATGTTCGAGATCGTAGACGAAGAAGAGTTGGATGAAGAGAATCCAGAGGACGAGGCATTAGAGGACGAAGAGGCCGAGACCGAGGGAGACGCCACCGCGGAGACACTGGAAGGTGAGCTTTCCGAGGAAGGAACGCCTGAAGAGGGAACCGAGGCAGAACTGACGGATGCTGAGGCCTTGCCCGAGGGCACCGAGACGGTCTATGAGGAGGTAGATGAACTCGACCCGAACCGCAAAGTAAGCATTTCAGCGACGACCGGTACCGCTGTTAACTTTGGTGATGTTGTTACCCTGTATGCGACCTTCTCCGGATATGATGGAGTGGATATCGACATCCAGTGGCAGTACAACGATGGCAGCGGATGGACGGATGCTCCTGGTGCAACCGATCAGAAATATTCGTTCGTCATTGATGAGTCCAACTATACATATGCCTGGAGACTCAATGTAACGCCTATCATTAATGAGGAGCCCGTTGAAACTGCAGAAGGAAACAATGAGTAAAACGCTGCAATAGCAATTTCTAAGGAAGGATGAAATGAAGATGAAAAATAGAGTATGGACATTGCTGGTTGCTGTTTTGCTTATCATCGCCTTATGTGCAGGCAGTGCTCTGGCAGATACAAGTAATACGATCAAGTTTATTGTTAAACAGTATAAGGTTACATATAATGCAAACGGTGGTTCCGGAACAGCTCCGGTAGACAGCAACGGGTATAATAATGGTGAGAGTGCAACGGTTCTTGCACCAAACGGAATTACAGCGCCTGCTGGAAAATCCTTTATCGGATGGAGCCAGAACAGTGCAGCAACGACTGCGTCGTTCAAGCCTGGCGACACGATTACCCTGAGCGGGAACATTACCCTGTATGCTATTTGGGGATCTGCGAAAACATATACTGTTACATTCTATGATTTTAATGGAAATAATGCCAAGCCGCAGACTGTACTTGATGGACAGAAGATTAAATTGCCGTCACTGGCGGAAATTGGATTGTCTCTCACAAGCACGTCAAGCAAATTTGCTGGTTGGGCAAGCACTAAAAGTCTAACAACAGGCGATCAAGTTGGAAAAGAAGTAACCATTACCGCAAATACGTCTTTCTATGTTGCTGAGGCCACCAATGGTACTACAGAATTCGTAGTGACCATCTCATGGAATGATGCCAATAACTACGATGAGATTCGGCCAACACCAAACGATATGCTTGCCGGACTCTCCCTGACTCCTGCTCCGAACGATGGAGCGGATAAGACAATCCTGCAGGATTCAACAAACAGCTGGAGAGTCATCTGGTATGGACTCACAGGAACAGGCTACAAGTCTACGACACCTTCTGTAGACGGATACTCGCTGACAGCAAATACTGAAGGCACAGTGTTATCTTATAATCGTACGGTTGGTGCTCTTGACCTGGCCATGTGGATCACGAACAAGAAATGGGATAAGAATGGTGATCTGATTAAGTTCAAGGCCGGACAGACGGTACGGTTCCGGATTGATGTCACAAACAACGGAAATGAGCCGCTGGATAAGGTTCTCCTGTATGAAGTGCTCAAGAATGCCAAGTTTAAGAAGACCAGCGGATATACGGTCAGCAAAGAGGGACATGCACTGCTTGGAAAGATCAATCCGGGTGAGACGGTCAGTGTATGGGCAACCTACAAGGTGACCAATTCGGATACACGTAAAGAGCGTGTTGCGAATGTTGTCGGCGCAGACTTTTTACGCCCGGATGGAACCTGGGGCGATTCCGGTGCTGCGGTGAGAATTCCGATCAATAAGAAGAGTTCCACCAGCTCCACCACTAGCACAACGACGGCGACCCCTGTTGTGACGCCGTCACCGACACCGGCCCCGGCAGGACAGTACATGGTTGAAAAGCTCCTGAGAGATGCCTCTGCCATTCGCATCCAGTACCCCAACACCACGTTTGAGGTGATTGGCGCAGATCAGATTCTGACAGCCAACGAATATGCGGCTTATCAGACGCTGAATACGCAGGATAAGATCCTGACGGTTCTCAATACGGTAGGATTTGATCAGCTGGTATCCTCTGAGCGGATGCGGCTCAACCTCACCGTCTCTGAGACGGCGCTCAACCTGATGAACAGCATCAATGCGAGAAAGGCCGGACTCTCCGCAGAGGAGCGGACAGCACAGCAGGCACGTGAGAATGTCTACTTCCCGAGACAGAGTGTAAACGTCAATGGCGTCCAGCAGAATTATTTCGAGCTTGGCCTCAAGATCAATTCGACGGGCAAAGACCGGATCGACCATTACACGTTCCGTCAGCTTCCGACAGTCAACAACTGGGAGCATGTCAGGACGGTAAGTGAACAGTAATATCAACTTTGGCAGGACATTGTCCTGCCTTTTTCTATTTGTGCACAGCTGAAGAAGATGATATAATGCGGCGCAAAGGTCACCGCTTACCATACAGAGGGGCCATATGCAGATGGGAAAAGAGGAGTGTAAATGGGGAGAGCAAATCATTCCCGAGAGGTTCAGAAGCTGATTGAGGACGTGTGCACAGAGAATGACATTTCGAGAAAGAGGATGGCGACGCTGCTGCAGTATTCAAGCGCGACCTCACTGGATCGACTGGCACAGGGGAAAGCCGGGGATAAGGCGATCCAGGATTTTCTGGATCGGGTGGAGAAAAGTGCGGAAAACCTGTTTATTTCTCAGGAAACAAGGCATCTGGGACAGCGGATCCGAAAGCAGCTAAGCGGGATTGAGACCGAAATATGGATGCGGCTGATGGAGCTTGAGCAGGAGCCAGAGGAGGATCAGGAGAGGTTCATGGTCCTTTCAGAGGGGAAAGAGGTCCCACTGGAACGCTATGTTGAGGCGTTTGATCCCGCTGAAATCCGAATTGTAGGGTGTGTATCCAAGGAACTGGTGCATTCCTTAAGGAACTGTCGCTTTTCCTGCTATATTTACCACTATCTGTATGAGCATGTTGCAAGCATCAATACGATTCATGAAATTGAAAGCATTTTCCCGATGATCTATCACCCGCGGTACTGTGCATACGTATTGTCAAGACGAAAGACCAGTACGGAGTTACCGGGGGATCCATCCCACCTTATGAATTTCATCCTGCTGAAAGGTAAAAAGCAATGCGAGATCTTGCTGTGCGTGAATCAGAGGTGTGCCGTTCCGGCCGCACTTGAGAATGGAGAGCGTCTGGAAAGAGGGATAATGGAAGAAATACAGAGAGCAAGCATTTCAAGACAGACGCCCTTTGAGGTGATGGAGCCGGAGGCGGATTACATTGAGTATCTCAAGTACTGCCTGAAACTGGAAAAGAGGCATTCCATTTATCGCTTTAAGCCGGATATCGGACTCGAGCTGATTCCTTTTGAAATTCAGTCAAGGTCCATTCGCGGAGGGCCATTTCTGGAGATGTACCCGGATCGGGCTGCAGCGATTCCGCCAATGATTGAGATACAAAAGCAGAGGTATCTGCAGTCGGTAAACAGTAAAAACGAACAGATTCATGTCATGACGGACCAGGTGTGGGAATTTGTTCGTACGGGAAAAATGTCGGACCACTTTTGGGGCATGAGACCCTATACGGTGGAGGAGCGCAAGCAGATTCTGGCGGACCTGATCGGCAGATGTACAGGGCGGGGAGACTTTCAGATTCGTTTTTTGAAAAGGAAGCCTGAGGCAATCGGGCCGGAGCTGATTTGCTATGATGGAGAGGGACTCTGTTTTATCCCGGCGGCAACCAGCTATAACCTTGAAAACGGCTATGCGGAGATTATGACGAGAGATCCCGAAATCATGTCCTCTTACACACAGTTCTTTAAGGAATGGTTTTTGCCGGAGGAGACACTTTCCCCGGAAGAATCCGTTCAGTATTTGAAGAAAATGCTACGATCACTGGAGACGCTGTAAGGAAAAGAAACAGAAAAAAACGGAGCGTGCACACATATCAATGTGTGCACGCTCCGCTTTTTTTGGGGAACTGTCCAGTATAATTTGGGAGATAAACAATTTCTGATGAATTTATTCGGGGACAATGAACAATACTATCCTGGGGAGTGCTGAATATGACTCGGATGAAAAAGTGGATGCAAGCGATCCTGTTGGCAGTTTTTCTGTTGGTCCTTTTGTGTGCGTCATTTGGCGCGGCGGATGGAGGCGAACAGTTCTATATTCGAGGTTTGAGTCTTCATGCGCTTGAGGAGGGAAAACTGGGACTTCGCTTTACGGTGCTGGATTCTACAGGAAAGGGCGTAAAGTCAGAAGCCGACCAGTATCAGCTAGTCATTGAAAATGTCCCGCTGATACCGGAGAAAGATGAAAATGCACGAACCGGATATATCTTTATTGTGGATGTATCCCGTCTGTATGCGGATAATGATGCGACAGCGACAAAAGCAATCCAGGATGTCCTTGGCCGTCTTGTGAATGTGACGGGGGACAAGGATGGCATTCTGGTACTCTGGACCGGGGAAAAGATCGAGACAAGCGGTTCATTTATCAGCCGCGTCCAGGCATCCGCCTCGGTTGCAAACGAGTTTGCCGAAAAGCATAAGAACGGAAAGAAAAAAGACGATGCGCTTCTTTATTCGGCCATCAGTCAGGCGGTCAATCTGGCGGAAAACCCGCCAAAGGAAGCGGATTATGATTACTTCCATATCGTCATTCTGAGCGATGGATACAATACTCAGGGAAACACAGGGGCAGCGTCCTTAAGCGTGATCGCAAACAACATCCGCTCAACGAGGCCCGTAGCGGTTTCAAGCGTGCTGTTTTACAACCGCGCGGTGACCAATGCCAACAAACTGTCCTTGTCGACTCAGAACCGTCAGGCTATCCAGGATTTTGTCGAGTCCGTGGGCGGACGCAACTATGTCGTGGATTATCATCGCGAGGCGGAGATATCAGATCAAACACAGGCGATTGCCAGCAGTTTCGCGGAGGAGATTACGGGAACGCTGGATATCATAGCCGATATCCATGATGTTCCTGCGGAGCGGGTTCCGCATGTGACGAATGTGATGATCGTAAAGGATCGTCAGACATCCTCTGTGCAGTTTGAAATTCCATGGAATGTTGTGCCGAAACCGGATCCCAGTGTAAATACGGGAACGCCCGTGGTTGGGTTCGCACGGTACGGCGATCAGAACAGTGAAAATACCCGGGCGCTGCAGCGCTTCCTGGGACAAAAGGGATGGTATACCGGCATCCAGGACGGCAACTTCAATGACGCAACGCGGGATGCTCTGGTTTCCTTCTATGAGCTGATGCACCTGATGGTTCCGAGGATTGAGGGTGAGATCGGCATTACGGAGGATGACTGGACCAACATTTCCGGAATGGATCCGTTCCCGACCCCGACTCCGAAACCGCCGTTTGCGGCAACTGGGGAGCGTGAGAGCGAAAATGTCCGCAGGCTGCAGGAGTTTCTCAAGTCCTATGGATACTATAACGGGGCAATTGATGGAAACTTCTACAATGCGACAAGTATTGCGTATCAGGCATTCTGTGCTGCAAATGACCGCCAGATTACAAGGCTGAACGGTGAGGTTGTCGTCACCGAAAGTGAATGGGCCTACATCCAGAATATTCCTCAAAACGAGGTTGTTCAGCCCACACCGGTTCCGGATGTGCTTCCCAATACCAGCCCGACCCCGACGCCGGATCCGATCCATGCGATTAAGTTCGGAGATCGCGATGGCGATGGGGAAGTTCTGATCGCAGAGATTCAGAATAAACTGAACGCACTGGGATATTACAGCGGGCTCAATCTTACGATCTATCCGGGCGTATATGATGATGCCATGCGTCAGGTTGTCGAAGCATTCAACAAGGCAAACCGCCGGGCAGACCCGACGGAGGGAAAGGAACTGTCCAGGACGGATGTCATCTTTATTCTGGGTGGCGGGGATTCCTACCACATCAGCATTGGAGAGAAGCTGAGTCAGTGGCTGACGTCGGAGACATCCATTGGTACGTTCGCCATTAAAAACTACATTTTGCTGATTGTTGTCGCGGTACTGCTCATCGTCCTGATTATTCTTATTGTCAATGCGCTGACACCGGGCTCAAAATCAGAAGCAGAGAATGGATCAGGCACTAAGAAGACCAAAAAGGCCGAGAAGCCGAAGAAAAAGGCGGGCAGCAAAGCTGGTCCCAAGGAGAAAGAGGTTACCTTTACCATCTCCTACCAGGGTGCATCCCGGGAAATGGTTCTGAATCCGGAGGGACCGGAGGTAAAGCAAAGCGGCCTTATTCGTATCGGGCGGGCAAGTCGAAGCGGAACCGGTGAAAACGATATTGAGCTGGATGCCAGCGATATTTCGGCATCTAGGAAGCATGCGGAACTCTATTTCAGCGGCAATGACCTCATGGTGCGGAACCTGTCGGAAAAGATGCCGATTGTCATCAATGGGCAAAAGACATTGGAGCCGTCCATGAACATGGAGGAGACCGTGGCCGGAGCCATGATGGGCAGCAGCGCTGAGCGGCTGAATCCCGGTGATACGATCAAACTGGGAGCGCATGAGATTACCGTGAAATATGAGAGGGAGAGCATGACCTCAGCTGCATATGATAGCGAGGAAACCGCTTTCCTCGGGAATGACATAAATGCTCCTGCTGAAAATGGAAGCCTTGACAGGCCTACGGAGACGGCACTTGGTCACGACGGATTTACGGATACACAGTTTGAAGAGTACGACAGATAGGAGTTTTTGAGATGAATGAAAGGACGCTTCGAATTCTCCTGTGGTCACTCATTGTCTTGATTCTTCTGGTAGGAGGTATTTTCGCTGTACTGACGTCTCCGATCATGCTGCTGGTGATTCTCCTGCTGCTGGCGATTGCCCTGCTGATTATCAAGATTGCAGCGCCAAATATCTGGGAGGTTCTCTTTCCTCAAAGGGAGCACGAGGAAAAGGGCGGCGGCAAGTCTTTTGAGGCAGACCGCATTCTTGAAAAAAGTGATGGCAGCGGCGTCATTCGAATTACCAAACCGACATTTGAACTTGGCAGGGCCAGGGGCAATGACTATATGTTTCCGGATTCACAGACAAGTGTCAGCAGGAAGCATTGCCGGATTTACTGGGATGAAAAAAGTCATCTCTACTACATTGTGGACCTGGGCAGCAAGATGGGAACCTTCGTCAATCAGGAACGACTGACAGAGGGGGAACCCAAGCTGCTGAGTGAAGGATCCGTTGTGCGCATCAGCGATCAGAGTTTCTTTTTCCGTAAAGTTAAGCACTGAAAGGAACTGTGCTCATGTATTATCTTTCAATTTATATCAATCAGTTTCACTATGGCGTTTATCTGCCGGAGGGCGACACGTGGCAGACCAAGGTGACGATTCCCGCAGAGTATACGGGATGGGATCGAAACATCATTCTTGCGGCACGTTCTCTTGAGGGCAGGGGCTATCTTCTGCCGGAAAGTGGATTCTGCTGGGAATCAGGGACCAATGATGAGATTGAGATTCTTCCCGGAAAGACGATCTGCATGGAACCAACAGCTCTGCTGGGGCGGGTCCTGGAACGGCAGGGAAAGAAGAAAGAGGATCTCAGAATTCGCATTTTGCCGGAGAAATGCAGCCGTAGCTACACGGTCATGACCAAGTATTACCTTCCTCAGGAGCAGACTGTGTCCATCGGCAGCAAAGACGGTGCGGACATCGTTTTAAGGTCCGGCGGAGGAATGACCGAGCTTCGCAATTATGCAGGAAAGTGTGTTCTGTTCGTCAGCCAGGGGCAGCAGGTCTACCTGAACGGGTCACTGATTTCAAATGAATCGACCATGCTTTCGATGGGGGACATGATCGTCCTGGACGGCATCGTCAGGATCTATTACATGGGAGATCGCATTGCCGTCAATAAAGCGGCAGTGAACAAAATCAATTTGGAGGCAGTTCAGCCGCTTGAGCTTAAATCCGGGGTTCCGGATATAAGTATAAAAAGCTCAGGACGACTTTATAACCGCAAGCCACGGATTATCCATCCAATGGAAGATGAAAAAATCATCATTGAAGGGCCAGTTGCAAAGCAGGGCGGGAATAATATGCCAATTTTATTGACGTTAGGTCCGTCAATGACGATGGTCATCCCTATGTTGCTTAGCTCCTTTGTTACAGGTCGGGATCCCAGAAGTATTCTGATTATGACTGGTGGATCAGCAATGCTTTCTGTATTTTGGGGTCTCATAAGTATGAGATATCGTAAAAAGGGAGTGGAAGAATACGAAGTAAAACGTCGGCAGGTGTATGAAGATTACATTGCAGAGACAGAGATTAAGCTTGAATCCCTGGTTCAGAAGGAACGGGAAAGGCTTAATGAAAACAATCTGTCCATTGCATCCTGTATTACACTGCCAAGTGCTAAGAATAATCGTCTTTGGGAGCGTACCGGACAGCATGATGACTTTTCTGCTGTCCGACTAGGAATTGGCGAGATTCTGCTTCCATCGGAAATCAGCATTTCTGAAAACAAGCTGGAGATGGTGGAAGATGACCTCAAAAAGGAACCTCGCCGTCTCAAGGAAGCTTATGAAAAGATTCAAAATGCACCCATCATCCTGAATATGAAGAGACGCTCGCTGATTGGCGTTCTGGCCAGATCTTCTGAGCCGAAGCTTTTGCAGAGCATGGTGATTCAGCTGGCAGCAATGCACAGTTATCATGATCTCAGAATTGCAATTCTGACAGATGAGCATTACACCGCACAATGGGCATGGGCCAGATGGTTACCGCATGTATTTCTGAACGAGGAACGGAACATGCGCATGGTGGTCAGCAGTGAGGAAAACATCCAGGATGTTTTAAATGCACTTGAAAACATCTGGGCGATGCGTAATGAGCTGGTTGGTGCCAGCGAGAATAAAAAGGATGCAGAGAACAGTCATGCACA
The DNA here is from genome assembly GCA_017476605.1 of Clostridia bacterium. Taxonomy (GTDB): domain Bacteria; phylum Bacillota; class Clostridia; order Christensenellales; family Aristaeellaceae; genus Ventricola. The sequence continues at coordinate 27,667 of JAFUZM010000005.1, read as the reverse complement.
GAGCGGAGAGCTGCCGCGCTTTGTCGTTTTCTGTACGGATCCTAAGCTGATTGAAAATCATATTTTCATGAGGCATGTTATTGACCATCCGCTGGGATTCACATTGGTTCTTCAGGGGCGCAATGTCGTAGAGCTTCCTAAGGAATGCGATACGATTATTGAGGCGGACAAGCCTCATGGCGCGATGTACAACAGTCAGGGTGAGGTCAAGGACATTCAGTTTGAGTTCCCGGATCAGGCAGATCTTCTCCGGTTCTCAAAGAGCATTGCACCCATCAAGGTTAAGGATACTGTGGAGAATTCTGCGATTCCCACTCTTGTCAATTTCCTGGATGTATATGGTGTGCGTAATACGAGAGATTTGGATGTCTGGCGCTTCTGGAACGAGAACCATGCCTATGAGGGAATCAAGGCGATTGTCGGCATCGGTTCCGGATCTCGCCCATTTGTCCTTGATATTTCGGATAAATCACAGGGCCATGGACCACATGGGTTGGCAGCTGGTACCACAGGTTCTGGAAAATCGGTCATGCTGCAGACCTATATTCTTTCGCTTGCACTTAATTATCATCCGGAACAGGTCCAGTTTATCCTGATTGACTATAAGGGCGGCGGAATGGCTAATGCCATGTCGCGTCTTCCACATATTGCCGGAATTATCGACAACTTGCAGGGTGAGCGCGCCATTCAGCGTGCGCTTCAGTCCATCAAGGGTGAGATCAAGAGACGCGAGGAAGCCTTTAAGCGTCTTGGTATTGATCATATCGACGACTATATTCGCTTCTTCAATAACGATCCAAAGGAAAAACCTCTGGGGCATATTGTTATCGTCGTTGATGAGTTTGCTGAGCTCAAGCGCGAACAGCCGGATTTCATGCGTGAACTGGTCAGTGCGGCGCGTGTCGGCCGCAGTGTTGGCCTGCATCTGATCCTGGCCACGCAGAAACCATCTAACTCTGTGGATGATGAAATCTGGTCCAATACCCGTTTCAGAATCTGTCTTCGGGTAGCAAGTCGTGGAGATTCCAATGATATGTTGAAGCGGCCAGACGCGGCTTATCTGCGTGGAATGGGCAGATGCTATGTTCAGGTTGGAAACGATGAGATTTTTGAACAGGTTCAAGCCAGCTATTCAGGTGCGGATTATGCACCTGGAACGCTAAGTTCCGAGGAGATTCCCAAGGTATTAAACGGATCTGGTCAGCCGATTCGGGTGAAAAAGAAGCATAAGCAGGGAAAGAGTCTGGTCAAGATTCTTTTAACTGAAAAGGCAAACAATGGTGGCCCATCGGCACTGATTTCAAGGCGGAAAAAACGCAGAATTCGGGGAATTCATCCACCAAGAAGAGCAGGATTTACCTATTGGGATCGTTGTGAGACCCAGATGGATGCGGTTATCCGGAGAATCGAGCAGGTATGCAGAGAGCATCATTTGAAGAGGACGAAACGTCTTTGGCTGGATGAGATGGGTCGGATACTGTATCTGAATCAGGTGCCGGGTGTATCTGAATTTGCGTTTACTGCCGAGACTGGGTGGAAACATGTCCCGCTTTCGCCGATTACGGTTCCGTATGGCATGCTGGATGATACACCCGGGCAGAGATATATTCCGATTTCCATCAATCTGACAGAGGCACACAACTATATGGTTGTAGGCCCCGCGTCAACAGGTAAAACGACATTCCTGCAGACCCTTGTACTGTCGCTGGCACTTCGGTACTCGCCGGATCAGGTGAATTTCTACATTTTCAGTCTGACTGGAAATGTACTGAATGTATTAAATGAGCTGCCGCATACCATTGATCTCGTTGTCCGTGACAAGGAAGATGAGATCATCCGGCTTCTTGATCATATTGCAGAGGAAGATGCACGCCGCCGTCTCCTGTTTGAGGAACTGACGACGGATAGTTTTGAACAGTACAATGAGATTGCTGCGATATCTGGAAAAGAAACGCTGCCTGCAATCATCGTCTTTGTTGACCGTCTTGCACAGATGCTTGAAGTCATTCCCGAGAATCAGCTTACGCTGCTTGGGCGACTGCTACAGGAGAGCTCCAGTCGGGGTATCTACTTTGTGATCACGGCAATGTCTTTGCATAGGGATGAACTTCCTTATAAATTGGCACCGAGCTTTAAAGGTATTGCGTTGCGGCTTGGCGAAAAGGATCTTTATAAAGAAGTTCTGCGTGTGGATGGTCATATTTCTGCTGAGGAAACACAGATTATGCCTACGGCTGGTCGTGGGCTTGCCATAGGCCCAGGCAGCCTCTGCGAAACACAGACTGCGATCTTTGCTTCAACAGACAATAGGGAGAGAACGCTGGCTATACGCAAATTAGCCGAGCAGATGAAAGAAGCCTGGAATGGAGAGATTCGAGGCGGCATTGCTCGCATTCCCGAGAATTTCAGTCTCAAGCATTTGCTTGAAATGGAAAACGGAGACTATCGAGATTGCCCGGTAGGACGGTTTCCATTCATGCTGGATAAATTGAGCGCCAGTATTGTGGAGGTTGACTTTACACAGAAGGCTAGTTGGCTGATTACCGGCGAAAAAGGCTCAGGTATTACAGCAACTCTTCTTTCTGTATGTGAAATTCTGCGTGCACAGGGAGCGGAAATTGTTCTCTTTGGCAATGCTCCGGAGATACAAAGGTATGCAGAAGAAAACGGATTGGAAATCTATGATGCTCGCAGTAGAGAAACTGATCGCTATTTTAATGAGATTTCAAAACCCGAAACTGATCGCCGAGTTGCAGCATATCTTGCGGCGAATGGTGATGATACGAAGATAGAAGCATATCATAATCAATACAGAACTATTGTACTGGCTATTGATGATGTTAGAGGATTTCTTGAGAATCAACTGATTCCAGTATGCGAGTTCGTTGGAGAGCTTGTACGTGTTGGAGACAAGATTATGACCATTGTACTCCTTGGTGCAGATCTATTTATCATCAATGGCAATGATAATAAACGTCCGATTCAAGACATACTTAGAATGAAGCGAGGTCTTGTTATGGGCGGATTCAGGGGCATTTCCTGCCCATGGACAGGCGTTCGTGCAGACTTGCGGTGTACGCTTCCAAATGGAGAAGGTTTGTTGCTTGAAGATGACGGCTTTAAAACGGTAATAGTGCCAAGGAGATAGCATATGCTTCCTGTTGTTTTTTGTGCTGTACAGAATTCGGACAGACAGAATTTTCTGTCGCAACTGAATGAAGCAGCAAAAAAGATGAATCTGAAAGTTTCGGTGGAAGCAATTGCGGAGGTCCCGGATGAGGGAAAAGAAGCTCTTGATGCGATTGAAAAAATCTCTGTTTTTACAATCGGGATTGGGGCGAAAAAAGAAACCGGAAATCTTTCATCTGCTCAACTGGGACAAAAGATTATTCAGAAAAACCGAGACCATTATCTCATCTATTGTCTTGAAAACAGTGCGCTTCTTGAAAAAGCAGCGGCTATATTACCTCACCCATATTCCATTCTGATTCGGCCGCTTAAGAAGGATCTGCTTAAAGAGGTCACAATGAGGCTTGTACAGGAATACTGTCAGATGACAGAGGGTACTGATGATGAGAATAGCTTTGTTCTCAAGGACGGTGGAAGCTGTCAGATTTTGAGAAAAGCAAGCTGTATTTATGCAGAATCCTACGATAAGAAGACTAATATCACATTACGGGAGCAGTTCATTTCGACGGCACTATCCATGAATGACCTCGAGGCGATGCTGGGAGATGGTTTTTTCCGCTGTCATCGTTCCTATCTGGTTAACGAGAAACAGATTGAACGAATCAGTTTTTCGACACTTGAGATTCAGCTTCGGACCGGGGAACGAATTCCACTTTCAAAAAGGCGAATCACGGAGGCTAAAGGTGTGCTGGATCGAATGAGGGCTGGACAATGACAGGAACTTGGGATGGATATCGTTTTTCAGAAAATGAGCTTTCAGCGCTGCTTGTGTTAACAGGTAGAATGCCGATTGGGATTGATCTAAGCGGTGCTTCTGAGGAGGCACTGGAAGAGGGGCTCAGGGAGCTTCAGAGCAAGGGTTTTTTGTTTCATGCAGAGAAGGGGAACATGCTTGAACATGTCCTCGAATTTGTGATCTCAGAGTTGAATGCTGCGGAGCAATGTCTTATATATCAGGAATCTGATGAACGGATGGCTTGTCTCTACTGCTGTAATGTCATATGGATTCTTCTTTGCAAAAGGAGAGGTGTATGGCAGTTATTGCCAATCAAAAAAGTTGACGAGGCAATTAAAGCATTGAGACAATATCAGAATCATGAACCGGAAGCAGGAACTTTGTTTGTCTGTGATGGACAAATGAAGTTAATTGAACCTATCCAGGGAAGTGACATTTTGGCACGATGTGAAATTTGGGCGAACAGGAAGGAAGCATAGAGATGGAAAGCATTATTGTCGAAACGTATTTGCCTGGTGCCAATAAATATTATGACTTTTCAATTCCTTCACAGATTCCACTTGAGCATATTCTGGGAGAGATGGCAAAGGCAGTTGGCACCTGTACGGACAATGCAATGGTTGATACAGAGGTTCCGATGCTGATCAATGAAAGAACTGGTCAGATTCTTGATCTTGAACGGACATTGGTGGAAAACCAGATACTTGATGGAGATCGTCTGATATTGATTTGATTGTCCGTTTATCGCGAAAATACACCCGTTCATCTGAAAAGAAAGATAGTTAGCATGGGATGAACTACAATGTTCTTGCAAACAAGGAACAGCAGAAGGGAGAAATAGTATGGCAATACGATATGATACAGATGCGATTTTTGAGGCAGCACGAATGGTATCTTCCGTTGCAAGTGATGTTCAGTCATCCTGCAGGGAGGTTGGGAAGATCAACACGTCTGTGAACGATGTATTTGAAGGGGATGCAGCAAATGCGTTCAAATTTCAATTGTCGGACTTGAACTCAGATCTTCAAAAATTGAGGAATGGTCTGAACAGCATCAGTAATGAACTAAGACGATATGCCATTCGTCTACAAGAAGCAGATGCAGAAGCTGCAAGTAAATTCTGACATAACAGGCACGGGAAGGTGAGATTAAGTGGATTTGTATGCAGTAAAAACAAGCATGACTAATAGCGCACGCCAGCTTGAGAAAAACATGGGTGAATTTCAAGATGCTATTACACAATTTCAAAGTGCCACAGAAACTCTTCTGGACTCCTGGGAAGGGGATGCACAAGTAAAATTTAGTATTGAGAGCAGGGTTTATCAAAAATTATTAAGTGATATGGTTAAGGATATTAAAGATTTTTATGGATTGATTGATAAAGCGGTAACTGAGTATACAAATACAGACGAGGAATGTGCAGCAATTTTGAGAAATGTATGATTCTTTTGGTTTTAAGACGTTCAGTCTTGAAATAGATTATTTTAACAATTAGGGAGGAAAACAAAATGGCAACGTTTGATGCATTTATTAGCAGTTTTGAATCTGCAATAAGTGAACTAGAAAATGCAATCTTGGATTTCGAGGATGCTGCAAAAGTAGCTACAGATGCACAGGACAAATTAGCAGAAAACTGGGAGGGCGATACACAAGTAAGATTTGTAGAAGTTAAAGAAGAAATTAGAAATTATTATTCGAGTTTAGCAGATTGTGCCAGGAGTGGGATTCGCGTTCTTAATGAAATAGCAAAGAACTATCAGGAAAAAGATGCAGAAACAGCAAGAAAAATATAACTAAGAGACGATAATGAGTTTTTGGAAATCATATTTTGTCTATTATAACAAAGCAGTATAAGTGATCAGCCATAATAAAAGGAGGAAACAATAATGGCAGAACGTATTTTAGTAGATATTCCAACAATGGAAGCTACGATTAGCGCATATAATACAGCCAAAACCAATCTTGATGTTGCAATCACGAAAATGAGAAGTGCAGTAGATAAGATTGAGTGGAAAGGTCAGGCAGCAAATGATACTCGTGCAGAATTTACCACGCTTGTAGAGAATCTGAAGAAAAGCGAAGGCACGATGGATAAAGCGGTTGGAATCTTACGAACAGTTATTAACGAAATGCAGCTGGCTGAACAAAATGCAAGCTCCATTGGGAAAACATTGGATAAGGGAGAGGGTGTAAAAATTCCCTTATAAAAGAATGGGGCCAGTTGCTTTAATGCAATTGGCCCCAATTCTAAAGAAAACGGTGGTAAATCATGGACAAAATCAGGTTTAGTTCGGAAAACGTCCATAAAATTGCGAACAAAATGAGTCGATGCTCAGATCATATGGATGATGGAATACATGAGCTTCACTATGTCATTTCACTTTTGGAGAACTATGAGGACAGCAGAACAGTGCAAGAGCTTTTAGAGAAGCTCGAAGGAATGATGAGAAACTATCGATCATTACAGGATCGCTCATATCATTTGGGAAAAGCACTTAACAAGGTATGTACGATATTCGAGGCAAACGAAAAGAAATTGATTGCGAATGCAGGAAGATTTCAAAAGTCTGCATTTTTCTTAACAGACGGGATCAATACTTTTTTGGGAGATGTCTATGCTCGAAGGAAGTATTATATTAAATATCAGAAGGATATAGAAAAAGCACTTGATAAACTTGAAATACAAGAGATATGGATCAGGCCAGCTGTTTTTATTCCTCAGTGGCTGGCCTGCGCAGCAGATAACTATGGATATAACAGGCAAAATGTCTGATTAAGATAAAAAATAAGCAGTATAGAGACCAGGTGTTCTAGAAAATCGGCTTTAGTAAGGAGTGAGAAAAATGAAGCGATGCCCTGCTTGCATGATGCCCTTGGGAGTGGCAGATCGGTGTACTTCCTGTGGCTTGCCGATTTCCTCTATGAGTGTACAGAGAGAGAATGCTCTTCCGATTGGGACCATATTGCTCGGAAAATTTGAATTAGGGAAGGCACTTGCTCAGAGCAGGCAGGCGCTTTGTTATATAGCATGGGATCGTGAACTGCGTCAGCCGGTTTTGGCAGAGGAATTTTTTCCAAAGGGAACATGCATTCGGCAAAATGAAGAGGTGAAAGCCAATGGCCCGGGTATATCTTTATTTGGGACAGCAGTTAAAAAAATGTATGAATCGCCCAGACCAGGGAATCGAACCTTGCCATGTATTCAGGCATTTATGCATGAAGGTACGTGCTTTCGAGTTTACACGATTGAAAGTGGAAAAACAGCCAGCGAGAGAGCTGAAGAACTATTAGATCATCCGATTCTATTTAGAGACGGGAAAGGGAAACCGTTAATGACCGTAAACGCACTTCCTATTCCGGAAATCCCGCCTGTAAGGGCTTTCCGTGAATTGAAGGAGGAAGAGCTAAAAACCCCCAAAACCTCAAAAAAGAAATCTTTTCAAATATGGATTTTTTTAATCATTTTAATTTGTATAGTAGGCGTCAGCATTGCGCTTTATTTACTACTTGTAAAAACGAGGCCTTTCGATTTTTTAGAAAAGGGGATTGATGTATGGCATGGAAAGTAAATGCGGCAGTGATCTCCAGTATTGGGTGTATTCGGAAAAACAATGAGGATAACTTCTATTTCTTGGGGGATTATATGCTTCAAGAGGAAATGAATGATGGTGCACATATCATCCATTCAACATCGGTGCCTCATGAGCTTTATGCAATTTTGGATGGGGTTGGAGGTGGAGACGCTGGTGAATGTGCATCAAGTATGACGGCAAAACTGATGAGCACTTGGGAAGGAAAAATTATTTTAAATCCGGAAAAAGAGATAGAAGAAGTTGCAAAATATGCTTCTAAGGCAGTGTTTGATGAATCTATCCGGCTATCAGCCAGAAATATGGGGACGACAATGGCGCTTCTGTATATTCATCCAAATGGCGCATTAGCTGCAAATGTGGGTGATAGCCGGGTATATCGTCTCCGTGCAGGAAAGCTTGAGATTATGACGCAGGACCATTCTCATGTTTACAACATGTATCTGGCAAATAAGCTGACTCTGGAAGGGGCAAGAAAGCATCGGATGAGCAACGTGATTACCCGATATCTTGGTATGGATCCTGATAAAATGCCAGAACCATTTACATATCAGAATAAGTTCCAAATACAGAAAGGTGATCGATATATGCTCTGCAGTGATGGCGTGAGCGATATGATGTCCCACGATGAGCTAAAAAAATATCTGATTCGGTCGAATAATGCAAATCAGACTGCAGAAGATATTGTAAGTATGGCCTTGGAGCTCGGAGGAAAAGATAATACAACATGTATTATTGTGGATATTTGCGCTGACAAATGAGAACAAGGCATATTCGCATCAAATAAAAAGCTTAAAGCAAGATCCACTTATGTATATTTTTAGAATGCCATGGCTGAATCAAAACGGATAACACATATGGACTTTTTTTAAAACCAAGTAAATCAGGAGGAGGACAGAAAATGGCAGATCGTTTGCGCTTTCATCAAGAAGAAGTAGAAAACTATATTAGCAGATTGAATGAAATTGACTCAGAAATGCAAAATGTACAAAAACAAATCAAATCAATTATCAGTACAGCAGATCCATCTGTAATGGAGGTGAGATTTGGATTTGGTGTTGTAGAAGATGTTTTAGATGATTATGCGAAGGATGCATCAAAATATGGGGATAAGTCGAGAAGACTATCGAGTGCATTAAATCGTGTCAGTACTATTATTATGTCTGCAGAGAAAGAATTAGCTAAAGGGATTAAAGAAGATGGGACGAAATCGGGAGAATTGGATTGGAATTCACTTGCAGCAGCAATTGGTGCAGGCCATACCGGACAAAGTATCTCACTGTTAAAGGCTTTATTGAAAATAGGAGACAAATCGGATTCATCCGATATCGCAGGTCTTGGAGCGGAGGGTATAGCCTATCTGCAAGCTGTCTATAAATTCTTTGCAGGAGATAAAAAAGGACTGACAGGAGCACGAGATTTATTTAATCTTGGAGATAAAAGTGTTAGCTCTTGGACTGAACTTTATGACTATCTAAAGGACAACAAGACAGACGGCATTTTTTCTTTAACGAATCAGAAGAGAGTTGCAACTCTTGATATTGCGGGAGGAGCATTTGGACTTGTCAGCTCAGCTTTCGATGTGGCTAATACTATCAAATCAGGGGATGCTGGTACAGCAGGCATCATAGGTGAGATTATAGGTGCAGGAGATAGTGCTGTCGATATTTGGGGAGGAGTAGAAAAATTAATACATGTAGGCGACGAAGCAGCTAACATTACAACAAGAGAAGGCTTGTATAGCCCATTATCATTATATTCTACAACTGCAAAGGGATATCTTTCAGCGGTATCACAGGGATTTAAAAGCTATGACAAATATACAGCAGATGGTTCTTTCACTGTTATGGATGCTGGGAGAACAGGAGTTGAATCGAGCGTAAAAGGGCTTTACTCGATGGTGGAGGGATTATCTTTTGGATTTTTATCAGAGGATACAACTGGAGTCTCAGCGGATGAAGTAAGTCAAGCTATTGAAGATTTCGCAGAAGATACAGGAACAAAAGCGGGACAATATGTTCTGGATAATCCTGAACTCTTGAGCGCGTATCAAAATGGTGGACCTTTTAAACGTTTTTTGACAATAACTTATGCGATTTCAAAGACATGGTGAAGATAAGGAGAGAAAATTATGAAGTTTAGTGAATTGTTGCCCATTGGAAGCGTTGTTCTGTTGAACGATGCTCGTAAAAAGATACTAATAATCGGCCTGATGCCAATAAAGCATCTAGAATCCGGAGAGGATATAGGGTACGATTATATAGGTGTTCCATATCCTGAAGGATATATTGGGCAGGAATCAGCAATGGTGTTCAACCATGAAAACATTGCTGAGATTTCCTTTGAAGGTTATTCAAATGAGGAAAGAGAAAAGATGATCGAAGTTGTTCAACGGCTAGTGGATAAGACGGAAGAAACAATTGCAAATGCTCAATAACCGTTTGGAAACATAATAAGGTATCAAATTTAAAAAGTAGAGGATTTTGAAAAGACATTACCTCTACTTTCTTTATATTGAGGATTTCTGGACATGGGAAAGAAAGTTAAAAGATTTCTTCTTGTGCTTTTTTTCATAATATTCCTCTGTCAAACGGGAATCACGGAGAACACAAATGCTCCGAGGATCGCGGATCAGAAAGTCGGGAAAATGACGGGACAGAGCCTTCGCGAGGAGAACTTGAATAAGGTTTTACGGAGAGAAGACTGTCTATCGAAAAAGTGACAGAGCACATGATTCAGGAAGGTGATGTTCTCTATCTAGAGAATATGGAAAGTACTGCAGATCCTGAATTGCTGGCATCGCTGAGGAAATTAGTGAATGAGGCAATCCAAGATCAGAATGTATTCGAAGGGACTGCTTCCTCCGAATATGGCCTGTTCGTTTTAGCGTGTGTTGGGAAACTGCGAAATGGGGATGGATATGGCTGTCGGAGACCTGGCGAACACTCCGCACCAACGAACTCTTAAAAACAAGATGAAAGCATAGGGACTTAACTATGGATGGAAAGAATTATATCCTGCCTATTGGAACACTGGTGCAGGATCGGTATCGAATCGATCAGTATTTAGGCAGCGGTGGTTTTGGAATTACATATAAGGCGTGGGATACTGTCTTTCAGGTACAGGTATGCCTGAAAGAGTTCTTTCCTATGCAGTTTGCCACCCGTGATGTCACGGTATCCTCACTTGTAAAGCTGTCAGGCGGCCGGGATTCGAGACTCTTTACAGAATGGAAGGATCGGTATCTTGAAGAAGCCCGGACAATGGAACGCTGCAAAAACGTCCCGGGAGTCGTTGAGGTTCATAACTACTTTGAAGCAAATGATACAGCCTACATTGTCATGGAGTTCCTGGATGGTGTTACGCTGAAGGAACTCATCAAGAGAAACGGGCATCTTGACTGGAAAGACCTGGTCCCCAAATGCATTCCTCTTTTGAGAGGATTGTCTGAGATGCATAAGATGAACCTTGTTCATCGTGATATCAGCCCGGACAACATCATGCTGATGCCGGATGGATCATTGAAACTGTATGACTTTGGTGCATCACGGACGATTCTTCCATTTGATGTTAGAACAAGAACGGTTGTATTAAAACACGGATTTGCGCCAATTGAGCAGTATGATGAGCATGGCAATCAGGGCCCATGGACGGATACCTATGCATTCTCTGCTACGTTATATGCCTGCTTTTGCGGGAAGGTTCCGCCACATTCCACAGACCGTCTGATTCAGGACAATCTGGTACCGCTGAGTACACAGGATCCCGAGTTTCCGGAAGCACTTGAGAAAGTGATTCTGAAAGGTCTGAGTATTGATATTGAAGATAGATGGAAGAGCGCAGATGAACTGGCGAATGCGCTTGAAAATGCGCTCAAGGAAGCGGAAACAAAACCGAAAAAACGGGCAGATAAAAAGTCCCTTGGTCCTGTGATTGCCATTGTGGCCATTTTGCTTGCCGGGCTAGTTGGTTTCATTCTTTATCAAACCGTCATCAAAAAGCCAGAACTGCCTGTTCCAATGCCAACAAGTAAGCCAGAGAGAACAACGGTGGTAGAAGAGACGAGTACCCCACAGCCGGAGAAGACTTTGATACCAGAGGAAACAGAAAAACCGTTGCCCACTGCGTCACCGGAAGCCACGAAGACAACGGAAGCCGGCATTACTTTAGAACCGACATCAAGTGCCGGATTACCATCCGGTGACGAGAAAAAGGCAAGTGATGAGCTGGTGACGGGTTCAGATTTAATCAAAGAAGAGCCAGCAAAGGATGTAGCTTTGCAAACCACAGGGCCTATGCCGCAGGTGACATATACGCCCCAATTGACCTTTACGCCGGAAGTGACATCTACACCGATGCCAACCTTTACGCCAACGCCAACACCGGCATCGACCTTTACACCGACCCAATCGCCAATACCGACATCGACATTGGCAGCGGCTTTGTCCCCAACATCAACACCGATGTCAACGCCAGAACCAACGTTTACGCCGACTCCGAGACTGGAATCAACGCCAGGACCAACATTTACGCCGACATCAACGCCGACGCTGACACCAACACCGATACCGACACCGACGCCAACGCCGACACCGACACCTACCCCAACACCGACGCCTACCCCAACACCGACGCCGACACCAACACCGACGCCAACGCCGACACCGACGCCGACGCCAACGCCGACACCGACACCAACGCCGACACCGACGCCGACACCGACGCCGACACCGACGCCGACACCGACGCCGACACCGACGCCGACACCGACGCCGACACCGACGCCGACACCAACGCCGACACCGACGCCTACTCCAACACCAGAACCTATCTGGGGATTTGTACGGACAAGCGTGGATAATGTCATCTTGAGGACTGAACCGCGGAAAGATGGCTTGATTCAGACATTGATTCCGAATCGCGGAACATTGCTCGAAATTCTGAACCGAGTGGAAAATACAGATGAAAACACATGGTGGTATTACGTCGAAGGCAGAGGAGAGGATTATAAGGGATTCTTGCCACAGTCGGATCTGATTTGGCTTGAACAGGATCAGCCTACTCCGGTACCAACCGCAACACTTCGTCCCGTTAAAACCCCGACACCAACACCGGTTCCGGTTTTAACAGAGGGATATCTTAAATATAGTCCGGATGGGCAGGGAAATATAAAGATCATTGGTCTTGAAAAAGATGTTGAAAAGGTTGAAATTCCTGCGGAAATAGATGGATCCCCTGTCGTAGGAATTGCGGCGGAAGCATTCCGGATGAACCGGAAGATTACCTCTGTTACACTTCCGACCTCGCTCAGATATATTGGACAGTATGCGTTTGCAGGATGTTCTTTGCTGCGGCGTGTGACGTTTGCGGAGGGACTTGAAACCATTGAGATGGGTGCTTTTGCAAACTGTGATGTCCTGAACACGGTAAAGCTTCCGTCTACGTTAAAAGAAGTTGGGGAAGCGGCATTTGCCTATTGCAAGCGCATCTCTGAGATAGAACTCCCTGCTTCTATGACCCGTCTGCCGAATCAGATGTTTACCGGATGCACCAATTTGTCGACAGTAAAACTGCCGGAGAGCATAGAGGGAATCGGAAGCGAGGCATTCAGCGGATGTTCAAACCTGACATCCATCAATCTCCCCGAGGCGATGACACAGATTGCACCGAAAACCTTCTATGAGTGCCGAAAAATCAGGAAGATTGCTTTCCCATCCAGACTTAAGATGATCGGGGAATATGCATTTTATAATTGTCAGGCACTGCAAAAGATTGAATTCCCGGACAGTCTTGAGCGTATGGGAAGCGGTGTATTTTATAATTGTAAAAACATAGCTTCCATTGTCTTTGGCAGTGGACTGACTCGAATTCCGGGAGAAGCCTTCTATCAGTGCACCAAGCTTGTATCTCTTGAGATTCCCGGAAACGTCATTGAAATTGGAAAAGATGCATTCTATGCCTGCAATGGGCTGACCAAGCTGGTGATCAATGAAGGAACCGAAGTTTTGGATGCCGGTTGCTTCTCAGCATGTAAGGAACTGAAGAATGCAACATTGCCCATGAGTCTTACGGATGTGGACCAGGATGCATTTATCAAGAGTAATTCTGTCAAATTCGTTTTAGATGAATCCAATAGTTACATGATCAGCTACGCAAAAGAAGAAGGAATACCGGTCACATATAAAAAGGACAGTAAGTAGGGCATCCTGAGGATACCTGAAGGGGGATAAGAGAGAATGCTGGAAGCGAGTTCTTATTATCTCAGTGAAGACGTGCTGCTCAATAAGCATTACCGAATAAAAAGACTGCTGGGTGAAGGCGGTTTTGGAATGACTTATGAGGCGGAGGACGAACGGTTTTTAAGAAAAGTTGCGATTAAGGAATTTTTCCCATTCGGTTCCGCCGTGCGCAGTGAAAATGGCCTGGAAGTGCTTCCTGCAAATGCAAAGGAATTTGCAAAAGGGGTCCGCGATTTTTTAACTGAAGCTAGGACGCTGTTTGAGTGCAGAAAGATTCCGGGAATTGTTGAGGTGCTGGATTACTTCGAGGAAAATGGCACTGCCTATATCGTTATGGATTTCCTTGAAGGACAGACACTGCGTGACCATATTAAAACAGTGGGCGTCTATTCATGGGATGAGCTGAAGGAATCAATGATTCCGTTGCTCCATAGCCTGGACGAGGTCCATAAGAAAGGGCTGGTCCATCGTGATATCAGTCCGGACAATATCATGCAGCTGTCCGATAAATCCCTGGTGCTGTTTGATTTTGGTTCCGCTGTTCATAATCAGGAAGAGGGAGAGGAAACAATTGCCTCAACTTCTCAGCCCCCAAAGATGGGAACCGAAGAGGCGCGATCAAACGCTGTACTAAAAAGCGGATATACGCCTCTTGAACAGCTTAGAAGCAATGGTGCCGTTGAGCCGAGATCGGATATTTACGCCGTTTGTGCAACAATCTATGCCTGTCTGACGGGGGAAGCTCCGCCGACAGCAATACAGCGTGTTCAGGGAACAAAACTTGTATTGCCGTCTGAACGTGGCATTTCTATCTCAAAAAATGTTGAGAAAGTACTTGAAAAAGGGCTTTCCATCCATATCGAAGAGCGGTGGCCAACGGTTCAGTCAATGATTGATCAGCTTTTAACAGAAGATGTGTCATTGCCAAAGACCAATAACAGTGCGAAAAAGAAATGGATCATTGTTCCGGTAGTGGCCTTGCTAGCTGTTGTGGCGGGGGTTTTATTGTACGGAATGCGGCAGTCAAATGGAAATAGGGGAGGAACACCTGTTCCCTATATATCTCCGATGCCAATACCAGAAGCAACACCAGAACCAACGGTTACGCTGACACCGGAGCCAACGCCAGAACCAACGTTTACACCAACACCGGAGCCAACACCAGAACCAACGTTTACGCCGACGCCGGAGCCAACGCCAGAACCAACGTTTACGCCGACGCCAGAACCGACGTTTACACCGACGCCAACGCCGACGCCAACGCCGACACCAACACCGACGCCAACACCGATGCCAACGCCGACACCGACGCCGACGCCAACACCGACGCCGACGCCAACACCGACTCCGACGCCAACACCGACGCCAACGCCGACACCGACGCCAACGCCGACTCCGACGCCAACTCCATCACCGGTTCCAACCCCATCACCGATTCCGGTTGTTATTTATGAAGGGGAAGAGATCACGCTTGGAAACATGAATGGAACGCCGATTACCTGGACTGTACTGAGAAGCGAGAACGGACGTGCTCTTCTGATCAGTAACCAGGTCGTTTCTGCAAGAAGCATGGGCGGGCAGAATTGGTCGAATTCATCTCTGAGAGTCTGGCTGAATGGTGTTTTCCTTCAGGAGTGCTTCACGGAAACAGAACGCAGCATATTTGTTCTTTCTGAGATCACAAACGCTCCAGACTCTGTATATGAGGCAGCAAGTGGTCCGGATACGAAAGACATTTTCTATGTGCTGAGCGGAGATGAAGCAAGAGAGCTCTATTATACAAAGGAAGATCGAATGGTACGCCCGATGCAGCAGGCACTGGCAGAGGGAATACGTACCAGCTCGTCCGGAAACTGCAGCTGGTGGCTGAGAACGTCAGCTGCGGAGGATTCGGATGCCTTTATGGTGGTAAACAGAGACGGAGGCATTGGATGGAGTAATGGAAGTGCCGGAACCATAGGTGTACGCCCTGTGGTGTGGATAAATCTGTATGCACCTGCATTAGGGTTTCTTTTTACGTACTGATGCAGTGATGGTAGAGAAATTGAAGGGAGCAAATGTATGAAAATCTTGATGAAAATGGCTTGTGTTTGGATCCTGCTGCTGGCTTTGCTGGCATCAGGCATTGCAGAGTCAAGCGCTGGCCGAAATGTGCTTGAGGATGACGAACTTCCAGAGGGCGTCTATATTTACAGCCCTGCAGAGAGAAAATTCCTGCCATATAATGAAGTGGATGGTCGCAAGGTATATCAGGTCATTGGACTTGCACCGGGAGATAGTACGGTTTCCGTGAAGGTTTCTCTCGGAAAGCAAACGATCTGGCAGGAGGATACCATATCAGAGGGAAACGGATATTTTTACGCAGAAATTCCCGCGGATAAACTGGATATAGAACCGGAATATGTACTTGATGTACAAAGCGGGATATACAGTGATTCGGTCGCATTCTGGGTGTATAATGGAACGATTTCTGAATATGCACTGGATCCCCTGCATCTGGCTCTTCTTGAGGATCTGCAGCCGGATGAACTGAATCTTTATGAGGAAGAGATGAAGAAAGAGGCATCAGGGGACTCGGACGATACAGGAACGGGCGATCAGGCAGAACTTGTTGAAACAGGCCCTAATGAATTCCGCAATGCCGAATATAGTTATATTGTCGGTGAAGATGGGACGGCAACACTAACATATTATTATAAGCATACCGAAAACTTGAAATTGCCTGAGGTGGTCGACGGCTTTACGGTTTCGGGCATTAGTTTTGAACTTTTCAATACAGCCTCTGGTGTTCGTACGGTTACCATTCCCAATGGAATTACAAAATGTCCGATGAGCCCGTTTTATGCCTGGAACAGCCTCACCGCAATTTATGTACCGCAGGATCATCCGACATTAGCCAGCGTCAATGGTGTTCTTTATTCGAAGGACCTTTCAACCCTGATCGCATATCCGTCAAAACACCCGGAGAAAGAAGCTGAACTGCCCAACGGCACAAGGAAAACAGGGGATGCTGCATTTTTCAAGAGCACAATTCGAAAAGCTGT
The DNA here is from genome assembly GCA_017476605.1 of Clostridia bacterium. GTDB lineage: Bacteria > Bacillota > Clostridia > Christensenellales > Aristaeellaceae > Ventricola. The sequence continues at coordinate 10,869 of JAFUZM010000005.1, read as the reverse complement.
TCTTCCTGATACCTTCCGTGAGCTTGGTGCAGATACTTTTGCCTACGCGCGCTATATGAGACGGATTACATTGACGGATAATCTGAGAATTTTACAAAACGGCTGTCTGCGTGACACGGGGTTATTGAGCCTGATGATTCCGTCTAATGCAACGGCAAACGGTTGTTTTACGTCAAATTGTACGTCAATGACTGAGATTACGGTTATGCCCGGAAACGAAACGATGCAGTCCATAGATGGTGTATTGTTTTCTGCAGATGGGGAAACCCTCATCAGTTATCCGGCAGGAAAAGAAGGCAAAAACTATACAACCCCAAAGGATACCGTGATCATCGGAGCTAAAGCATTTGTGGGAACGGTGAATCTTGAGAGAGTAACACTGAGCAACTCTGTTGAGGAGATTGAAGAGGATGGATTTAGATACAGCTCTATTAAATCCGTTACGATTCCCAATAGTCTCACCAGACTGCCTGAGAATGTATTTATGGGTTGTGAAAAACTGTCGGAATTCATTGTTCAAAGTAATCATCCAACATTATCTGCGGTAAAGAGAAAGTACTTATATTCTAAGGATCATACGATTTTCTACTGCTATCCCCTTGGCGTCAAAGAAAGCAGCTATGTGCTGGAAAAGGAAACAGAGGAAATCAGCGGATACGCATTCGCAATGGCCGAATTGAAGAATGTTGTATTACCGGAAGGACTCAAACGGATTGGACATCAAGCGTTCTATGGTTCATCATTAAATAGTATTTATGTGCCGGGAACGGTGAAAGAAATAGAGATACAGGCATTTTCATACAGCAAAATTCAGTATGCTGCATTGGGAACAGGCGTTGAGATCCTGGGAGGCTCTGTTTTTAATGCATCAACCGGACTTGGCGGCGTTTCTGTCCCGGATACGGTAAAGAGCATCGGATCATTGTGTTTCCTGAATACGCCACTTGCCCGCATCTATACCAAGGAAGGCAGCTTCATGCATCAGTATGCTGTTCAGAATCAGCTGATGGTGGATGTCGATGAGGGAGATTATGAGAAATTTACAGAGAGTATACGGACGAACAGAGATCCATTAAGAGCATTAGGATATGTCACTGTACAGACCATTCGGATTACCTCAAATGATAAAGTGAATATTCGAAAAGAACCCAGCCTTGATAGCCGGAGATTAGGAATGGCCGAAAAAGGCGAAGAATATGACGTTATAGATATTATCTATGAAGGGGACAGGGCTGCCTGGTATAAAATTGAAATGGAAGACGGAACAGAAGGATATATCAACGGTAAGAGTGCAGAGCTTCTGTGAGAAGGCAGCAAGGATTTCTCTTTAGAAACAGCGTATAGGATATTCAGGAGGAATGCAGCATGATGAAACGTATGCTTTTAATATGGATCGTATTGATCTGTCTTTTTTCTGCAGCGGTAGCAAAGCTTGGCCCTGTTGTGGTCGATGCAGGAAAATATAGGAAAATGTTCAACGGAAAAGGATACAGTGATGTATACGGACCGTTTACAGTGGCGATGGTCGATGGTGGAGAATGGGAAATGTATGCCGGATTGAGTGGCTCAACCAGCAGATCATCAAAAGCGGAATGGACGGTTGTTAGCAAGGATGGAGCAAAAATCGGCTCCGGAACAGGCCGGTATGGCTATATGAACTTTACTCTTCCAAAGACGCTTGTACCAGGAAATGAGTATACGCTCAAACTGACATTGGAGAATGAGCATGAAGATCTTTCGTTCAATGTCATCAGTCAGGAAGAGGCAAACTTAGTCACAGGCGAAGCGCTCGAAATTGTCAGCTTTGCAGATGGAGAAACACTGAATCCCAAGGGATCAAGTGACTATTTCTATATCGAATTTGATATTAAGGAAGCAGGATTTGAACGTGTTTCCGTTGAGGTAAAGGAAAAGAATAAAAGCAGGAGTATCTGGCAGAGTACCAGCAATTCGGACCTTGATTCCCATAAAGGGGGAATTCAACCGACCAGGAAGAGCATCTCATACTCGAACCTAACCCCAGGGACAACCTACGTTGTGACGGTAAAGCAAGGGAAAATGTCGGTTTCAAAGGAATTTACAGTTGGAAAAATCACGGGAAACAGTATAACCTCCTCAAGCAGCAGTTCTAACGATTCTGAGGCGACAAGGCTCCGTCAGGAAAGCGGATCTTTGTCAACAGCAGAAAAAGGGAAAAAGGTACTTCAAGTTATAAATGATGCTATTTCGACGTTAAGCAATGACATTGGCCGTGGCACGAAAAAGACAGGCGAACGTAAAACGGAAAATGGCACAATTTATAAAAAAGCCTATTTAGGTAAGGTCGACAGCAATTCATTCCCTGTGGCAATGGTGCAGACAACCCGAAACACCGAGCTGGATGCGACCATCGAACGAGTATTATCCTATTTGGTAGAAGATGTTGAATTCCTTTGTGAAAAGGCAAATCTGCCAGCAGCAGAGGTTCGGGTTCTTCCTGAGTATATCTTTACAACGGAAGGCTCGCTGAATAAGAAAGACGCCAATTTTACAATCATTCCATTTCTTCTTGTCCGGGATGAAAGTGTTGTTGGGGAGCAGCCATACATCTACTTCTCGTCTCAGTCCGAGGGAATCTTTCATGAAAATGGAAAGTCATATTCTCTTGAACATCGGGGATATATTTTTACCCGCGATTCCTCTGTCCTGAAAGTCATGCGATATCTGTATGGATATGCCGGGAACAGTAAGTCGGATAATGCGGTTCTTGAGTATTTCAGGACGCTTAGTGTCAATGAAGAAATGGTAAAGAGCTCGGTTTCTATGGATGAGCTTGGTAGTGCAAAGCTGGCCATAGGAACGGTCACCATTCGGAAAGATTCGAATGTCAATGTGCGGAATCAGCCGGATATGGAAGGCGAGATTATCGGCGTTGCAGGAAAAGGCAAGGTCTATTCCCTGTATAACATTGAAGAAAACGGATGGTATGAAATCGAACTGGACGATGGAACACATGGATACATCGGAAACTGGATGGGAATGAAAACGGAAAAATAATGTGGACAAAATCTTAACCGTGTATTTCAAAACTCCACCCATGCCAATATGGATATGTCTTACACGAAACAATGGATTCTGAATATAAGAGGTTACATCCTTAACAAATAATGGGCACGTACGCAATTGACAGTAGTCCTGCTTATATGATATTATTCAAATGATATTTAGCCGTGGACTTTTAAATTTCTTTTTCGTGGCTATTTTTGTTAGGAGGCTGCCATGGTTGGCCGGAAACAAGAAATCAGAATTCTAAATGAAAAGTATGAGGGAACCGAGGCGGAGTTCATTGCGATTTATGGCCGCCGCAGGATCGGTAAGACCTACCTGGTTGATGAAACATTTAAGGGAAAGTTCACCTTTCGTCATGCGGGTCTTTCGCCAGTTGAATGGCAGGGAAAAAACCTGATGAAAGCGCAGCTCGATCATTTTTATCAGTCACTGGTGCTTTGCGGTGCTGCGCCGGATCATCATCCGAAAGACTGGCTGGACGCTTTCTTCATGCTGGAAATGTGGCTACAGTCCATTGATGAGGAGAAGCGGCAGCTGATCTTTCTGGATGAACTGCCTTGGATGGATACGCCTAAGTCCGGTTTTATCACAGCGCTGGAAGCGTTCTGGAACAATTGGGCCTGCCATCGGCATAATGTCATGCTGATCGTCTGTGGCAGTGCGAGCTCCTGGATCCTGGACCGTTTGATCAATAATCACGGCGGTCTTTATGGTCGGGTTACTTACCAGATCAAACTGGAACCCTTTTCTCTGCGGGAATGTGAGGAATTCTTCCAGAGCAAAAACATAAATTTCTCAAGATATGATATCGTGCAGAGTTATATGCTTCTTGGCGGAATCCCGTATTATCTGGGATACCTGAAGAAAGAGCTCAGCCTGGCGCAGAACATTGACGAGCTCTTTTTCTCCCGCCATGCCGTTTTCAGTGATGAGTATGACCGCCTGTTTGCCTCAGTGTTTCACAATGCACCTGTGATGAAATCCATTGTGGAAATGCTCTACACCAGGAATGCAGGGTATACCAGAAAAGAAATCTGTGACAAGCTTAACATTTCATCCGGCGGCGTCCTGACAAAAGAGCTGAGCGCATTGATCGCAGGCGACTTCATCGTGAAATATGTTCCTTTCGGCAGCAGCAAACGAGAAGAACACTATAAGCTGACGGATCCCTTCTGCCTTTTCTATCTTCATTATGTACGCCATCAATCCGGACTGGATGAAAATTTCTGGACAGACAGCCAGAACACCCCTCCCATTGTCAGCTGGCGCGGATTTGCTTTTGAGAATGTATGCTTCAATCACATCCCGCAGATCAAGCGTGCACTGGGAATCAGTGGTGTACATTCAACCCAGTCTGCATGGTCTAAAAAAGAAGATGATCCTGAAGGCACTCAGATTGATCTGCTGATTGATCGGGATGACCATGTGATCAATGCATGTGAGATCAAGTTTTACAGCGAGGAATTTACGGTTGACAAATCGTATTACATGAAGCTGATGCATCGACAGAATTTGCTGAGGAGGTATATTCCGCGCAAGTCATCTGTCTATCAGACGCTGATCACTTCCTACGGTTTGGTGCGTAATGAATACTGGAGTATTTTTACGCATGTCATTACTCTGGACGATCTTTTCACCTGAGCTTGGCACGATATAACGAGCCGCGGATTGGTAAAATATTGTTTCGTGGCTCATTTTATCAAGTTGTTTCCTTGCCTTTGGCTGGAAAAAGCCAACTTCTAAAAACCGAAAGTTGAATACAGGCAATTCCTTGTATCCTTCCTTAAGCCTGGGAACCCTTGATTGGCAATGCTTTCAGAAGTTTCTCTGATATGAAATATTGAAACTTCCGCCAGAGATTGGCTGACGCTCAGAATATGTGCTCTCTGATTTCAATGGGGACGTGAGTTATCCATCAAAAGGGAAATCGACAACTGCAATAATATAATGGGCAATTGCGGAACGTATTTGATGCCGCACTGCTAAAGGCAAGAAGAGATTTTCCTTTTCTTTTCTCTTGTGATTGGACATGAATCATGGTAAACTCTCTCTGTTTTTTACAGAGAGAGTTTTTTGCTAATAAGCAGGAAGCAATTTGGAAAACAGAAAGAGGGAATTTGTATGATTCTGATTTTAAAACCGCAAAGCGAACAAACGAAGATAGATCTTCTTCTTGAACAGATTGAAAACCAGGGCGTCTCCATTCATTTCAGCAAGGGAGAAACAGAGACCATTGTCGGCCTTGTGGGCGATACAACGCATCTGGATGAGGACTGGCTTCGTGCCAATGATGTTGTTGCGGATGTCCGCAGAGTGTCTGAGCCGTACAAGCTTGCCAATCGCCGTTTCCATCCGGAGGATACCAAAATTGAGGTTGCCGGGCGGATCATTGGAGAGGGACATTTTGCCATGATTGCAGGTCCCTGCTCGGTAGAAACCGAGGAACAGATTATCTGTGTGGCAAATGCGGTCAAAAAGAGCGGCGCTGCGTTTTTGCGTGGTGGGGCCTTTAAACCGCGGACATCGCCCTATTCTTTCCAGGGACTGGAGGGCGAAGGCCTTCGGCTGCTCAAAATTGCACGGCGGGAAACAGGCCTTCCTATCGTGACCGAAATCATGAGCGAAAATCAACTGGACGATTTTGCGGATGTCGATATCATTCAGGTTGGGGCAAGGAATATGCAGAATTTCCGCCTGTTAAAAGAACTGGGGCATAGCCGGAAACCCATTCTTTTGAAACGGGGTCTGTCCTCGACCATGGAAGAGCTGTTTATGAGTGCAGAATACATTTTGGCCGGTGGAAATCCAAACGTGATTCTCTGCGAGCGTGGAATTCGGACATTTGAGAAGATGATTCGAAACAATCTGGATATTTCTGCAGTGCCGATCATCAAGGCTAAATCCCATCTTCCTGTGATCATTGATCCCTCGCATGCGGCAGGAATTGCCTGGATGGTAGAGCCGCTGGCAAAGACGGCGGTGGCCGCAGGCGCAGACGGTCTCATGATCGAGGTCCATAATAATCCTGCAAAGGCATTATGTGATGGTGCACAGTCTCTTAATCCCGAGCAGTTTGATCACCTGATGGTTGATATTAAGCGTCGGGTTGCATTTGAGGAGAAGATACTGGAAGGTTAAGGTGCGACTTGATTAGGAGAACGGTAAAAGTGATCATAGTACTGGCTGTTTTGGGCCTGATTGCATGTCTTGCGCTGATTGGTTTTGTCTATATAAAAGAAAAGACACTGCCAGCGCAGGCAGTGTCAGATGTGATCATTGTGCTGGGCGCACAGGTTAAGGAAGACGGAACGCCATCTGTCGCGCTTGAGCGGCGGATGCAGGCGGCACTGGAAACCTATCAGGAGCATCCCAGTCTTATCATTTGCTGCGGAGCCAGGGGACAGCGGGAGCCGGAAGCGGAGGGGACCGTCATGGTCCGGTGGCTGAAAGCGGCCGGTGTTCCGGAAGATCATCTTGTTGCGGAAACAGAATCCTTTAACACGCGTCAGAATCTTCAGCATGCAAAAGAGATCATGGAGGAACGGCAGCTGAGGCAGGCACTTGTGGTCACCAGCGATTATCATGTGGCCAGGGCACTTGCACTTTGCAAGCAGGTTGGCATCGAAGCAACGGGAAAGGGAAGCCCCTCGAAACCGGAGTATTTTCTTAAAAATCACATCCGTGAGGGATTAAGCTGGATAAAGTTTCTGTGGGAGAGTGTGCGGCAGTGAATACAGAGCGACTGATAAATGGACTTGAGGCACTTAAGATTCCGTATGACCAGCGGGCAATTGAGCGGTTTATTCAATTTCATGACATTTTGGATGAGTACAATCAGCATATGGATCTGACAGCCGTGCTGGAGGAAGAGGAAAGAGTCGACCGTCACGATCTTGACAGTGTGGCCATACTGGCGCATGTTGCGATTCCGCAGAAGGCTCGGGTCATTGATGTCGGTACCGGCGCCGGGTTCCCCGGCATTCCGATTCTCATTCTGCGGCCGGATCTGCAAATGACCCTTCTGGATGCACAGCAGAAGCGGTGCCTGTTTTTGGAAGATGCCCTGAAGCGGATGGAACTTACAGCGACGGTAGTTCATGCTCGCGCGGAGGATGCAGGACAGTCGGCAGAGCATCGGGAACAGTATGACTTTGCCCTTTCACGCGCGGTGGCATCGGCGGGAGTTCTTGCAGAGCTGATGATCCCGTTTCTTGATATTGGCGGATATGCCGTTGCCTGGAAGGGCCCAAAGGGAACAGGGGAGCAGGAAAGCGCCAGACGGGCAGCGTTCCTGCTTGGAGGAGCATTTGAGAAGCTGATTCCCGTTCAAATTCCTGAGCGGGAGGACTGGCAGCATATGTTCTTAGTGACAAAGAAAGTCAAAAACACGCCGCGCATGTATCCGAGAAAAGCGGGGACGCCGGCCAAGAAGCCACTGGCATAGACGAAAGGTTTGAGGATGGAAGCAACAAATGGTCTATAGAGGGTGTAACTGTACATACTCCTCAAATCGTGGAAGGCAGATCTGAAGATTTCGTCGCTCATCCATGTCGATCAGGCGTTTGCCGCATAGATTCTGCACCACCAACACATCGTTAATCACGGTACAGTGATGCCATATCAGATGGATTCAGCGGCTCGATTTCAATGGTATCGCTTCGTCTGAAAAAACCAAGATTCGGGGCATCTGCAAGGGCTTCTATGTTTTCTGGAAGACCGGCACATACAAAATAGAGTTGTTTCTCACTCTCCAGCATCATTGCATTCCAGAGGGATAAAAACCGAACCGTCTCCGCTGTGGCGGCAATATCATCAATGCCAATGAGCACCTTAAACCCGTTGTCATTTGCTGCCTGAATCATTTGAGACAATTCCGTTTCTGAGGAATAGGACAGAGGCATATTTTCAGATGTTCCTGATGTTCTGCTTTCAGCTTCTGCTGAAGCGGATGTGGAAGACCTTTACGACTGGCAAGCGGTTCCTGGCGTAGTTTTTAGATCAGAGCGGCAATGAGATCATCGGCAGGAGACAAGAGATATACGAGCCAATCCTGCCTCTTTGAAAGAGTGTGGATCACCTTCCGAAGTTCTGCTGACTTTCCGGATTTTCTTAACCCGATGATTTTATAGACATACCGCGAGGAAAGATCACTCTCGAAATTTGCGATGATCTCATCTGCATCATGCCTGTCGATAAATGCGGCTTCAGCGATTTCCGGTGCTCTGGTAAACGGGTTTGCTCCTGCCATGTTGTTCTCCGTACTTGTGATGATTTGTGATGAAACATCGCACTTGTGATGATTCGTGATGATTCCTTCGGATGCTAACACGAACCGCATGATCTGTAAAGTCCTGCCCTTATGTTTTTAAAACGCCAGCAGTAAAAGATATCGGGCAATTGCCGGGAAGAGACATTAAATCAGGGATCCGAGAAATTCGGATCCCTGATTTTTATGGGCCGCATGGCGGCGGTGAATCAAAAGAGTGGCTGATTCCATTCGTCGATGGAGGAAAAAGGACCTGCAATGAGATCAACACCACGCTTTTTGCCAAAATAGTCGCGATCAAAGAGGATCGGGGTGCCATCTGGGTTTTCAAATTTCTGCTCCGGCTCAAAGGCCTCACCGAGGAGGTCGGTATCAACCATTTGAAGTTCAAAGACGGGGAGGGCATCAAAGAGATTCGTGTCAAGATAGACCTGGCCGTCCTTTTCGACGAGAGAAATGGTGACATCACGATCAACAACCTGGTAGTTTTCCTCGGTATCGCAGGGCTTGGCGCCGCCAAAGAAGACGTTGCCGCCGGTGTAGACGGGCAGATGCATATAGTAAAGGTCGCGAAGGGCCTTGTTTTTGGCCATTGCATAGGTGAACTGAGAGAAATAGGCGTCGTGCGTGGGATAGCCGTCATAGGGCTTGGTGCCTGCAATGAAGTTGAGAAGATCCAGACGGTCATTGCTGGTGCTCCTGGCATAGGCGGTGTATTCCTCACTGATTGGCTGCTGGACAAAGATGTTGTTGTAGAACCGGGCATCTCCGTGCAGGATGGTCATAAAGCCGTCGACCTCGGTGCGGTGCGGAACGTGGTAGGGCGTGTATCTCGGAGTCGGATACTGGATGCCGCCGTTGTCGGTGCCCTGACCGACCATGGTGAAGGAACCGGCAATCAGGTTGTGCACAAAGGCAAGACCCTGGGTGGCAAGACGTGCGGCAACCGCTGAGAGAAGAATGTTGTGATCAATCAGCGTGGGACCGTGGGATACCTCGACAAAGATGTCCTCAGCCAGGGCCAGATCGTTGGAAATGAAGGTGCCGGCTGGCGGCATGTTGTCGTGGAACAGATTCTGTGTGACGCGGGTGCCCTGTGCCTGCCAGTCGAGCCAGAGACCGCGGGTGCAGTGATGGAAATGGTTGCGGCGAATGATGACGTCGATGGCGGCGTGCATCTTGATGCCGCCGATTTCCGCACCGGCCAGATCCTGCTTGTTGTTGATATGATGGATGTGATTGTCCTCAATGATGGAGAAGACGCCACCTAAATGACCGACAATGCCGGTCTGTCCACAGTCATGAATGTCGCAGCCGCGGATGATGTGGGAACCGATGCGCTCCTTTGTCCATCCCTCGCGCTGTGCCTGGCAGATGGCATCGCGTTCGGTCTGGGTGCCGTTCTTGACAAAGCCCAGTGACCACTTATTTTCGTTGTTGGGCTGCAGGTATTTACCAAGGGATATGCCGGAACACTTGGAATCGGAAACCTCACAGTTTTCGATAATCCAGCCCTTGGACCAGTGCGGGCCGATCATGCCTTCCTGATAAGCTGTGGGCGGTGCTCAGGTGGTGGCAGCCTGCTTTACACTGAAACCGGAGAGGGTGATGTACCCCTTGCCTTCCTCGGCGGGATAGAAGCAGTTGCGGCGGACGTTGATTTCAACGCATTCCTTTGTCGGGTCTTTTCCCTGGAAATTGGCGTAAATGACGGTGAAGCCGTTGTCCTGTTCGGTGTACCAGACGTTGACGGTCCACTCGGGATCCCAGGAAGCGGTATAGACGGTCGGGTGCTTCACCTCATCAAGGGAGAATACCTCATAGAGGGATTTGCCGTTCAGGTAGACCTCTCCGGTATGGACAGGCTTTTTCGAATTGTACCAGTCGCCGTGAATGACGGTGGTATATGGGTTGTAGTTTCCGAAAACACCGTTTGAGATCCGTGCCATGTAGACATTTCCCTCAAGGTGCTTCCAGTTTTTGACGGGCTCGGCACCGGTGATGATGGCACCGCGTGGCACGATGGAGCGGTAGGTGATTCGCGCCTCCTCGGTACCGCCACGCAGGGGATTGACATATTCGCGGTAAATGCCGGGGGAAACCAGAACCTCGTCACCGGGCATGGCCAGGTTCGCGGCCTCCTGGATGGTCATAAACGGAGAATCTTTTGTACCTATGCCATTTCGCCTGGCATCTGCAGAGACGTAATAAATCATTTTTGGCAACTCCTTTTCGTGCAGAATAATATATATTCTAGCGAAAAATCAGGATCACGGTCAATACTTTTGGAGATTTATATTATAAAAAACAAAAATTTTTTATAATTACTTGACAATACTTTGGTTGTATAGCCGAAATTTATTTGCACCCGAAATGGCAGTTTTCTCGCAAATTAAATGATTCTGGGCAGTCATAAAGAACGTTGTTACTATTTGAACGTTTATCGCCGTAAATCATAGGTTTTCGAAAGGATTAGCCAACAAAAAAGTTATAAAAACCGAATATTTGAGTTTTTATTCCCATTTCCGTTAACTTTTCAGTTAAATTGTAGATTC
>JAFUZM010000058.1 GCA_017476605.1 Clostridia bacterium | reverse complement strand
TATTCCGACTGAGAAAGCAAGGGAAACAGAGGCAGATTTCACTTGCCGGTAACTTGCCTGGAAGCGTTATTCCGACTGAGGAAGCAAGGGGAACAGAGGCAGATTTCACTTGCCGGTAACTTGCCTGGAAGCGTTATTCCGACTGAGAAAGCAAAGGAAATAGGGGCAGATTTCACTTGCCGGTAACTTGTCGGAGGACAGCTGTTTCAAAGTGGAAGCTTGATGAACGGACCGGAATTAGAGCTTGCTGCAAACCTTGTTTCTGACATTATGGACAATTTCCAGAATCTGCAATGGACGGGCTTCTCAGAAGAGATGTCATCAAATAAGACCATCAAGCCATGGAAAGATGCCGTGCCTCTAATGAACCTGTGGCGGAAATATGGGCAATATGGTATGCCGGGGTATGATTCACCATCTTGAACAGATACGCTTTTTTTGCTATAATTCATGAAATTTCCATGTTAGTGGACGTGAGGTGTTTTTCAAGTGGCAAAACTCGAGAGCTATGACCGGACGCTTTCGTATTCATATGCTCCGGGATTGTTTCCGGCAACGGAGTGCCTGAATGCGATTCCGGAGCGATGCCATCGGCTGCTCATTTCATCAAAGATCCGGATGAGTGATCCTGTTAATGCACTGATCGAGAAAGCCGAATCCCTGCATGTACGGGTTGAGACGGCAGATCGGGTACTTGAACGTCTGTCCAAAAAGGAAAACTGCTTTGCAGCAGTGGTCTATGAAAAAGCGGAGGGCAGGCTGGATCCCGCGGGAGCGCACATTGTGCTCCATGAACCCAGTGATACCGGGAATGTTGGAACAATCATCCGGACGGCACTGGGAATGGGATATACGAACATTGCCATCATCCGTCCGGCGGTTGATACGGATGACCCAAGGGTTGTGAGGGCGAGCATGGGTGCATGCTTTTCGGTAAACATTGCGTACTTTGATACCTTTGAAAGCTACATGGAACAGTATGCGGATCATCAGCTGTATCTGTTTATGCTGAAGGGCTCCGAAATGCTCAATGAGGTTACTGGAAAGGTGCAGCGGCCACTTTCCCTTGTGTTTGGAAATGAGGCCAGGGGTCTGCCGGACGCGTTTGCAGAATATGGTATCCCGGTAAGAATCCCACACAGCAATCGGATTGATTCGCTCAATCTGGCAATTGCTGCCGGCATCGGTATGTATGCGCTGGCGCAACAGAATGTGGGACAAGGGGAAAAGTAAAAGAGAAAATGGCTTTCTGTGGAGCCATGTCAGGAGGAAGACAATGAAACTGGTACTGGATGCAATGGGCGGCGATCTTGCACCGATGATCAATATTGAAGGTGCAATTCTCGCAGCTGAGGCATTTTCGGATGTCACGATCATCCTTGCAGGTCCTCAGCAGGTGATTGAAAATGCACTGGATACGTGCTCAATGAAGGAGACGTACGAAAAGGTCAAGGATCGGATTGAGATCATGGATGCCCCTGAGATTATCACCACGGAGGAGCATCCGGTGATGGCTCTGCGCAAAAAGAAGAATTCGTCTTTCTGCCTGGGCTTTGATGCTGTACGGAACAAAGAGGCAGACGGATTTGTCTCTGCGGGCTCCACGGGCGCGCTTATGGCCGGTGCCATGTTTAAGCTTGGACGGATCAAGGGAATTGACCGTCCGGCATTATGTGCGGTCATTCCGGTCCCGGGACGGCCACTGTTGCTGGCGGATTCCGGCGCGAATGTGGACTGCAAGCCGGAATGGCTTGTGCAGTTTGCCATGATGGGCAGCATTTATATGAACCGCATCATGAAGGTAGAAAGCCCAAAGGTCGGTCTTTTGAATATCGGCGTTGAAGAGGCTAAGGGCAACGAACAGGCGAAGACGGCGTATCAGCTGATGAAAAACGCGACGATCTTTGATTTTGTAGGAAACATTGAGGCAAGGGATGCCCTGGCCTCTACCTGTGATGTGCTGGCAGCAGACGGATTTGCCGGCAATGTGCTCATAAAAAATACAGAGGGAACCATCAGCCTCCTTCTGCATCTCATCAAAGACGGGCTGATGAGCAGTCTCGGAGGAAAAGTTGCCGGTCTGCTGGCGAAAAATACGTTCCGGGGACTCAAAAAGCAGTTTGATACCAGTGAAATCGGCGGTGCACCGCTTTTGGGCGTTGAGGGTGCCGTTATTAAAGCGCATGGCAATTCAGATGCAAGGGCGATTTTCTGTGCAATTCGTCAGGCACGTGAAATGGTCAATGCAGATGTGGTTACATTAATTCGAAGTGGCGTTTCGGAACTGACCGAAACGATGGCAAAGAAACAGGAGGAAGAAAAATGATTTTTGAGAAATTACAGGCTATGGTGGCGGATCAGCTGGGTATTCCCGCGGAGTCTATTACGGAATCCAGCCGTCTCAAGGAAGATCTTGAGGCAGACAGTGCAAGCGTGATGATGCTTGTGATGGACGTTGAGAGTGAATTTGATATTACCATCGAGGATGACGCTATCGAAAAGGTAAAAACGGTGGGCGATATGGTTCGCTATATTGAGGAGAAGAAAGCATAATGGCAAGAGGCAAAACAAATCAGTTTGCCAGGCTCCAGAAAAAGATCGGGATTGAGTTTCAGAATCTGGAGCTGCTCGAACAGGCGCTGACGCATCCTTCCTATGCGGTAGACAATAAGTGTGCAGACAATCAGCGACTGGAGTTTTTGGGAGACGCGGTTTTGCAGCTTTGTGCCAGCCAGGCACTGTATCAGATGTATCCGGAGTCACACGAGGGACAATTGACAAGGCGGAGATCGGCGGCCGTCTGTGAGGCAAATCTTGCCAAGGCAGCGAATCGCCTTTCCCTTGGGGACTGGCTTCGCCTTGGTCATGGCGAGGAAGTGCTTGGCGGAAGGAAGAGAGCATCCATTCTGGCAGATGCCATGGAAGCGGTCATTGCTGCCGTATATCTGGATGCGGGCTTTGAGGAAGCAAAGCAGTTTATAGATCGTGCGCTGAACGGGTATAAGGCTGCAGAGGTGGACCTGAGAGACGCGAAAAGTCGCCTTCAGGAACTCATGCAGACAGACGGCGGGGCAGCGCCTCAGTATGAAATCATTGCGGAGGACGGCCCGGCGAACGCCAGAGTATTTACGGCACGCGTGCTGAACAAGGACAACGTGGAGCTTGGCCGTGGCCAGGGAACACGGAAGCAGTGGGCAGAGGAAGCTGCAGCAGAGGAAGCCCTCAAACAGCTGGAGAAGGCGAAAAAGAAGCGTAAAGCGAAAGTGAAACAGGCCCCGGATTCGGAGGAATCCGCGGAGTAGAGAAAGGAGTCGCAGGGTTTGCGGCTAAAACGACTGGAAATATACGGGTTTAAGTCCTTTGCGGATCGGACGGTTGTCCAGTTTGATCAGGGCATTACCGGCATTGTCGGACCAAACGGCAGCGGAAAATCCAATTTGTCGGATGCTGTACGCTGGGTTCTGGGTGAGCAAAGCGCAAAATCTCTCCGTGGCGGGAAAATGGAGGATGTCATTTTCGGCGGTACGGATAAACGCCGGAAAATGGGATACTGTGAGGTTTCCCTGGTCTTTGACAATACCGACCATTCCCTTGACATCGAGTATTCCGAGGTCATGATCACCCGGCGCGTATATCGTACCGGTGAGGGTGAGTATTACATCAATAAAAGCAGTTGTCGGCTGCGGGACATCATAGATCTCTTCCGGGATACCGGAATTGGCCGGGATGGTTATTCCATTATCGGTCAGGGACGAATTGATGAGATTCTGTCTCAAAAAAGTGAGGACCGGCGTGGAATTTTCGAGGAAGCCGCCGGAATTACAAAATACCGTACGCGAAAAGAGGAAAGTGAAAAGCACCTCGCAAATATGCGAGACAACCTCTCCCGTGTCGAGGACATCATCGCAGAACTGGAAAAGCAGCTGGAGCCTTTGGCGATTGCAAGCGAAACAGCCAGACGGTTCCTTGCCCTGAGAGACGAACTGAGAATCCTTGACTGCTCTTCGTTTATCATCCGAAATGACCGGAACGAAAAACGAATTGAGGAGATTAAGGAGGAGCGTGCCCAGCTTCAGGAGCAGATTGCAGCCGAGGAAAAAGAAGTCACTGAACTGGCAGGAAACAGAGAACAGTACACTGAGCAGGTCGGAACGCTTGAGGAGCAGGTCAACAGTGCTCACGGGGATGTGCTCAACCTGACCAGGGAAAACGAGGCCAGAGAGGGAGAACTGGGCGTTCTCAGAATGGAGCTTTCCCAGCTTGAAAAGGATGTTCTTGCCAATACGCAGGAACGGGATGTGCACAAGAGCCGCCTTGAGTCTCTTGGAAAAGAGATCAGCGAGAATCGAATCAATCACGATAAAACGGACACAGAGATCCATCAACTGGAGAAGTCGATCCAGGAAAAGGATCAGGAAATTGATCAGGCGGTACAGGACGCACAGCAGGCAGAGGACCGTCTTGAGGATCACAAGGCAAAGATCATTGATTCCATGAACCGGCAGAGCGACGTGAGGACGGCAGAGGCACGTCTTGGCGCGACGCGGGGAAATCTTCAAAAGCGGCTGGAGGAGGCAGAGATGGCAAGGGAAGCCCTTGCCGAGGATGCCAAGCTGCTGGATACGCAGATGGAGGCCGCACGTTCGGATCGGGAGAATGCCAATCGGGAGTGCAGTGAGCAGGAAAAGCGTCTGCAGGCAGCGGACCATGCTGTTCAGGACTGCACGAACCGGCTGAATCAGGCCAAGAGCGGAATTGAAGAGCTCAATGGACAGTACAGGGCAACGGAAAGCCGTCTGCACGTTCTCAAAGAGATGGAACGGGATTATTCCGGCTATCAGCAGGCGGTTAAGCAGGTTCTTCAGTATGCTCAGGGGAATCCTGGAGTACGTGGCGTAGTGGCAACTCTGATGCAGGTGCCACAGCAGTATGAAAAGGCGATTGAGGCCGTGCTGGGTGGTGCTCTGCAGAACATCGTTACAAAGGATGAATATATTGCGAGAGATATGATTGCATATCTCAGACAAAACAATAAAGGCCGGGCGACCTTTTTGCCCATTACGACGATCCATGGTCGCACACTGAATTCGCAGGAGCGCACCGTACTGAATATGCGGGGCTGCATCGGCGTTGCCAGTGAGCTGATTTCCTTTGATTCTCAGTACCGTGGAATCATGGAAAACCTTCTTGGAAGAACTGTCATTGCAGAAAACCTGGATGCAGGCATTGAAATCATGCGAAAAGGCGGACATGCGTTCCGCCTGGTGACCCTTGAGGGCGATGTCATGCATTCAGGCGGCTCCATGACAGGCGGCAGTTCCAATTCAAGAATGACCAGTCTGCTGTCAAGGGATCGTGAAATCAAAGAGCACACCGAGAAGCTGGCGGAAATCGCCAGTCGAATTACGGCGGCGAAAGAACGCTCGGAGCGCATTGAGGAGGAACGCGAAAAGAACCGCAGGGAAAGAGAAGCGCTGTATCAGGCGCTCAACCAGCTGCGAATTGATGTTTCCATTGCTGAGGAGCGCATTCATGTTCTTGAGGGGAAACTGGAGGAGCAGAGAAAGGAAGAGACAGACAGCGATACCCTGCTGGCGCAGATCAAACGCTCCATTGCCGAGATTGATGATCAGCTTGAACACATTCATACCTCTCAGGAGGGCGAAGCACAGTCAAGCGAGGAGCTCAATCAGCTGACAGGTGAACTCAGCGATGCGCTCTATGAAGCGAGAAAAGCGCTCGAGGAAAGACGCGAGGAAGGGCAGACGCTCCGAATCAATGTTGGTGCTCTGAGACGCGATTTTGAAGCGCTGATTCGTGATGGAAAGCGACTGGCCCAGGATGAAACAAGAATTGCGGGCGAACTTGGCGAAATCGAGGCAGCCATCGAATCGGAAACGCTGCAGCATCAGCGGCAGACGGAGGAGATCGCTCAAAGAGTAAAGGAGCAGGATGCCTGCAAAGAGATGCTCGCCAGGGCAAACCGGGAGCTTGAGACAAAGCAGGCGGAGAGGACCAGAATTCAAAACAGGATCAATGAGATCACGCTGAAGATTGATTCGATCCGGGAGTCTCTTGCGGCCTCCAATGACCGGGATCATAAGGCGGAGCTGGTTTTGAACCGTCTTCAGAGCGAGCTTGATCAGCTGAGAAACAAAATCTGGGATGAATATGAGCTCACCTATGCCGGTGCAAAGGAATATCAGGATCCGAATTTCGAAATCGGCAAGGGCGAACGCCGTGCCGCTGAGATTCGGACGGAAATCCGTGGCATGGGCAATGTCAATGTTTCGGCAGTTGAGGAGTATCGCAATACCAAGGAGCGGTATGATGGACTCACGACGCAGCGGGATGACCTGCTTAAAGGGCAGGAGGATCTCCAGAAGATCATTGATGAGCTTCAGCAGAAGATGGAAAAACAGTTCCTTGAGAGCTTCCGCCTGCTTCAGGAGTATCTGAACGAAACGTTTAAAAAGCTCTTTGACGGTGGATATGCGGAGCTGAGACTTCAGGATGAGGATGATGTACTTTCCTGCGGTATTGATATTGTCGCGCAACCGCCGGGAAAGAAGCTGCAGATGCTGTCGCTGCTCTCGGGCGGCGAGCGTGCACTGACCGCGATTGCCATCCTGTTTGCCATGCTGCGTCTTAAGCCAACGCCGTTTTGTTTTCTTGATGAGATTGAGGCGGCACTGGATGACGGAAATATTTCAACTTTTGCAGATTATTTAAAGGACTTTTCAAAAGAAACACAGTTTGTTATTGTTACCCATCGTAAGGGAACAATGGAACGCTGCGACAGCTTGTATGGCGTGGCAATGGAGGAACGCGGTGTGTCAAAGATGCTAAGCGTTGAACTCAAGGACATCAAGGAAGAGGAACTCGGATAAAAGATGCCCTGAAAAGAAGGTTCGGAGCCATGCCCATCGCGTGCACGATGGTTTTGTCAGGTGGCAGGTACTTGACAAACTGGCTTGGCAAATCAACAAAATCGAATGTACCTGCAGAGGAGGCGTATATGGCGCTCTTTGGATTTGGAAAGAAAAAGGATTCCGCTGCAGAACCTGAGGTTGTGCAGGAGAGAACAGAAGAGAAAAAAGGGATGTTTTCAAGGCTTTGGGAAGGCCTGACCAAGACAAGAAACAATGTTGCGGGAAAAGTGGATGAGCTGGTGGAGTCAACCCAGGTCATTGATGAGGACTTCTATGAAAACCTTGTTGACATCCTGATCATGAGCGATATGGGGGTTCGGACCAGCGATAAGGTGATTGAGGAACTCAAAACCCGGGTTCGCAATCAGAAGATCACGGATGCGCGTAAAGCGAGAGAAGTGCTCAAAACCATCCTGAAGGAAATCATGGATCAGCCCCGGGATCCGCTGAAATGGCCGATGGTCATGCTGATCGTCGGTGTGAACGGTGTCGGCAAGACGACGACGATCGGAAAGCTGTCCATGCGCTTTAAGGCGGCAAGGCACAGCGTCGTGCTGGCCGCTGCGGATACCTTCAGAGCTGCCGCCGCGGATCAGCTTGAAATATGGGCGGACCGCGCCGGCGTTCCGCTGGTGCGCCATGCGGAGGGTGCAGATCCTGCGGCAGTGGTGTTTGACGGAATCAAGAAAGCACAGGCACAGCAGGCGGATCTGCTTATTGTCGATACAGCCGGTCGTCTTCACAATAAGCGCAACCTGATGGAAGAGCTGGGGAAGATCTACCGCATCATCAAAAAAGAGTATGAGGGTGCCGAGGTCAGAACTTATCTGGTAATTGATGCGACCACCGGGCAAAACGGCCTCCAGCAGGCAAAGACATTTGCTGAGGTGACGGATGTTTCGGGCATTGTGCTGACCAAGCTGGATGGAACCGCCAAGGGTGGCATCGCCGTTGCCATTCGGGATGAGCTCGGACTGCCGGTCAGCTATATCGGCGTCGGCGAGGGCATTGAGGACCTGCAGGCCTTTGATGCCGCGTCATTTGTGGATGCGATTTTCTAAACATTGAAACGGAGGGGATCAGATGAAACGGATACGGCGATTTCTCGACTTTGTCCTGTCGCGTTTTTTTCTGATCACGTTTCTCAGTGCACTGTTTATTCTGGTCTTTTATCTGGCCATGCATACGGCCAATATCTGGATTCTGATTGATGAAGGACTGAATGCAAGAGCCGGTGTCGTGCTGACCGGCGAGGATGCAGATTCACTGACCAATTATTTTAAGGAGGACTTTTTGGCGCAGGACCCGGTGCTCTCCCTGGCGTTAACGGGTTCCTCTCCCTATGGGGATTATTCCATCCGCTCCTACCGCCATACGGTGAAAATGCTGTCTGTATGGTGCTGGCCATGGGAAAACACGGCCAGAGCAGAGGTGATTGAGAGCGTGCCGTATATCAACGGAACCATTCTCTCAGAGAAAAGGGGCGCTGCCATTGAGGCAGGCGGCGAGGAACGGTTAAGCCCACCTGCATGGGACAGCTGCCGGTACAGGGTATCCCTGGTTCGAAATGCAGGCCGGTGGAGAATCTCCGGCATGCAGCTGGTTGAAAGGGTAGAGCAGTGATGGAGGCAGCCTTTCTTAAAGAGCTGAAAAAGGGCGCTGTCCTTGCTCCAATGGCCGGGGTAACGGATATGCCGTTTCGGCGGATCTGTCTTGAAATGGGCGCAGTATATGCCGTAACTGAGATGGTCAGTGCCAAGGGATTCACGATGAACGGCGCAAAGCATGGTGCGGCTTCCCTGCTTCTTAAAACCGATGGGGCGGAGAAGGGGAAGGTGGCGCTTCAGCTTTTTGGACATGATCCCGCGGTTCTTGCTGCAGCGACAGAGGAGCTGTCGATGCGGCCGGACTATTTCATGGTGGACATCAACATGGGATGTCCGGTCCCCAAGGTGTGCTCAAGCGGGGATGGAAGTGCACTGCTCAAATCGCCGGACCGTCTGTATGACCTGCTCTGTCCGATTGTAAAGGCCAGTCATGTGCCGGTCAGCGTAAAAATGCGGCTGGGATTCGGAGATGACAGGAGCGCCTTTTTAAAAGCCGGGGAGATGGCAGAGAAGGCGGGCGTTTCCCTGATTACCCTGCATGCCAGAACGAGAAATCAGTATTATTCCGGAGAGGCAGACTGGAAGGCCATTCGGGATTTAAAACGCGCTGTCTCCATACCGATCATCGGAAACGGAGACATTGAGTGCGCTGAGGATGCACGACGGATGGTTGAGGAGACGGGCTGCGACGGAGTCGCCGTCGGGAGAGCGGCAGAGGGAAATCCGTTTATTTTCAGAGAAATCCGGATGCTGCTCGATGGGCATGTGCCCATCATGCCATCTCTTCTTGAAAAAAGGGACATGCTGCTGCGGCATGCAAGGGAGCTGGTCAGCTTTAAGGGCGAAATGATCGGCATCCGGGAAATGCGGCGGCATACACAGAAGTATATCCGCGGGATGCGGGATGCCGTATCCTTGAGACGGGAAATCAACCTGATTGAAACATATGCCCAGTTAGAGGAGAAGATCAACGCCTTTTTCCATAATGAAATTTAGAAAGACAAGTGAGGATAGGAACGATGAAAGAGATGACCATTGAACGGATTCAAATGCATGATGATAAAACAGACCTGTTTGAGGGCCAGTATCCGATTCCGGATGGCATTTCATACAATTCAGCCCTTCTTATGGGAGATGAAATTGTCGTGATGGATACAGCGGACGCCAGGGTCTGTGATGACTGGATGGCCAGCATTGTAAGAAAGCTGGATGGACGTTCGCCCAAGGCTCTGGTGATCTCTCACATGGAACCGGATCATTCCGGCTCGATCAAGGCGCTTGTTAAACTGTACCCGGACATTGAGTTGGTGGGAAATGCCAAGACATTTGCCATGCTGGATCAGTTTTTCGGTGGCGAAGCACCTGCACAGAAGCGGGTGGTCGCGAAGGATGGCGATTCCTATTTCTTCGGCGAGTCGGAAATGAAGTTCATCTTTGCTCCGATGGTTCACTGGCCGGAGGTCATGTTCTGCTATCTGCCGGTGGAGAAGGTGCTGTTTTCCGCAGATGCGTTTGGACGGTTTGGACCTGCAGAGAAGAGCTATCCCTGGACGGATGAAGGAAGACGGTATTATACAAATATCGTCGGAAAATACGGAACGCAGGTGAAGGCTGTGCTTAAGAAGGCAGCGGGTCTTGATATCGAAAGGATCTGTCCGCTGCACGGACCGGATCTTGAGGGAGAGGAGATTGCCTCTGTCCTGAGCCTCTATGAGAAGTGGTCCGGATATGAGCCGGAGGACAGCGGAACGCTGGTTGCCTATGCCGGCTTCCATGGCAATACCAGAGCAGCCGCCGAGCTCATGGAAAAGACGCTGATTGCCCTTGGCAACGAGGTCACCCTGATTGATCTGGCGCGTACCCATAAATCCTATGCGGTGGCAGAAGCCTTCAAGCACAAGCATCTTATCCTGGCATCGACCACCTATGATGCTGCCTATATGCCTGCAATGGAGCAGTACCTTCTTACACTGAAAGCGAAAAATCTTCAGAATCGAACCGTAGGTCTGATTGAAAACGGAACATGGGCACCGATGGCAGCAAAGCATATGCGCGGTGTGCTCGAGACGATGAAGGGAATGGAAATCCTTGAGGATGTGATTACGATTCGTTCATCCATGAATGAAAAGAATCGTGAGGAGATTGCTCGACTGGCGGAAAAGATTGCTCGATAAAACGCAGGAGAAAAAGTCCATGGCAGAAATCTGGGATCTATATGATGCACAGGGAAACAAGGTTGACAGAAAACTGGTGCGCGGAGAAGAAATTCCGGCCGGACTCTATCATATCGGGGTGCACATCTGGCCTATGAACAAATCAGGGGCATTCCTGATTCAGAAAAGAGCGGAAAATGTCCAGTGGAAACCCGGAATCTGGGCGGCAACAGGCGGCTCTGCGCTGAGCGGAGAGGACGCACTTACAGCTGCAATCCGGGAACTGCGGGAGGAGCTGGGGGTTGAGGCAAAGCCAGAGGAGATGAATCTGGTTTTTAAAATGCGGCGTACCATCTCCTTTTGCAGTGTATACTGCATTCGTATTGACCGGGCGGAGGAGGAGTTTGACCTTCAGGAAGAGGAGGTTTCCGAGGTCCGCTGGTGTACGATTCCCAGAATTATGCATATGCTTCGAACGGGACAACTGTATAATTATGGGGATGCCTATTATCATTCCCTGTTTGACTACAGAAACAATCATCTGGAACGGGCGCATTATCGCCGAAATAATCAGAAGAATCATAAACATTACTGAGGATATTCATGAAAAAAGAATATGTATCGACCTTTATCGAGGGGCTTGAGGAACCGGTGGAAGCTGCGCTGAGGAAAACCGGAGGCGTGTCGGTCAATAGAATCTATCCGGGACTGGCCATGTATAAATCGGTCCGCGATCCGGATCTGCCGTTTGTGCATCGCACCTACCTTCTTCTTTCACAGATGCGCCCTCAGAAGGATCTGGATTCCGGCCTCAGACAATTGAGTGCAACGGATTCCTGGCTGGACCGCTTTGATTTCGAATCGATTCAGGGAAAGCAGTTCCGCATCATCACGGCAGAAAACGGAACGCCCGTGGCCTGCAATATGCGCTATGTGCAGATGCTTGAGAAAAATATCTCCGAGCAAACCGGGATGGTGTCAAACAGACTGAGACCCGAAGTGGAGCTCTGGGTCAATCTGCGCCCGGAGGGCCTGTATTTTCTCTGGCGCCTTGGAAAGCACAATGTGGCGAAAAGTGCAGATCCGCTTCGCAGAGATCTCTGCGAGATCATTGCATTTCTGGCAGCGCCTAAAGGCGAGAATGCGACCATTCTGGGACTCACCGGACCCAATCTTCCCGAGGCACTGGCCTCACAGGGAGCCGGGAATATTTCGGCGGTCTATGCCTCTCAGATTAAGGGAAAGAAAGAAAACATCCGGGTTCCCAGGCTTCATCTGCTTCCGGGTTCCCCGGGATATACGGGGATTGAACCGGGATCGCAGCAGGCAGCCCTTCTCTGCATCGCACCAAAGGGAAGTTTTTCCGTTCAGGAGGATGCAATGCGGGGCGTAGTCCGTGAGGCAGCATCTATTCTGAAACCGAACGGAACGCTTGTGACCTTTTATCCGACGGATAAAGGACGGGTGCTGCGCAGGACAGAGGAATTTGACTGCCTTTCGCGGTATGAAATCGTCATAAGCGGGGAACGCTGTTATCTTGAGGTCTTCAGGAAAACATCAAAACCTCTTGAATAGCAGACTTTTGGTGATCATCACAAAGGAATGTATTCATGGCAAAAAAGTCAAAGAAGACAAAAAAGGCAAAGCGGAGGCAGAGAGGGCGACAAGTTGGCATCATCGTTCTTCTGGTGATCCTGGCGCTTGCCATTTTTGCTTTCATTTATTTTGTCGTTCCGCTTCTGATTCCGCAGCAGACGACGGTGATTCCGCAGCAAAGCCTGAATGGAAATATGTACCGTGGAACATTGGTTGTCGCCAGAGCAGAAACGGTGAGAGAGACAGAGAGCAACACGACGATCGAATTTGTCGCTGCGGAGGGAAGTCACTTAAATCGTTCGGATATCATCTGCAGAGTATATTCCTCCGGATATAATCAGACCGAAATCAATCGGCTGCGGGCATATCGGGAGCAGATCCAGTCATACCATATGGCGCAGGTTTTCTCCTCCTATGTCGATGCGGCTCTTGAGAATACCAATTCGACCATCAGCGAGCTGGCGGGTCAGGTCCGCATTCTGGTCCAGGGGAAAGCAGAGGGAAGCCTTGCAAATCTTGAACGCCAGATTACCAGTGAGCTGAATGCGAGAAAGTCCTATTTAAAAGCCAAGTATCCGGATGATCAGACGCTCTCCGAGCTGTATAAGGTTGAAAATGATCAGCTCAAAAAGATTGAGAGCTGGACAACCACCTATTCGGCCACCGAGGAATGTCTGGTCAGCTTTTATACGGATGGATACGAAAGCACGATCAACTCAAATACGTATGCCCAGTTGGGACCGGCGGAGGTCCGTGACGTCATTCGGGGCATTCTGCCGGAGCAGTCGATGGTCGCAAGAGGAAACAAGTCGATCTACCGGACGGTGGACCCGAGCGGGTGGTATGCCCTTTTCCTCTGTCAGGATAAGGACTGGAACCCCACCATCGGCGACGACTGCAGGATTGTCCTTGAGGGCTTTGATGATTATCCGGTGACCGGACATCTTGAATCCTTTACGCGAATCGGAAATGACCTTCTTCTTCGCCTGCGGGTTTCCCAGGATGTGACCAATGTATTGAATATTCGCACCTGTGCTGCCCAGGTTGGCAACTTTACACAGGGCTATTATCTTCCTCAGTCCGTGCTCTATGAGCCGGGGGATGGAAAGAGATACGTCATCGTACTTGACGGAGACAAGCAGGTGGCCGTGGAGGTCTATGTCACCCCTGCGGACGGGAATCAGGTTTTTGTTCGGCCGGTGGAGAGCGGATCACCGCTTGACCAGGGAAAGCCGGTCCAGATTTTACAGTGAGGACAATCATGACCATTGTTGAGAGAATTGAGGCCATTCAGAAAAGCATTGAGGAGGCATCTGCAGGTTGGGAGCATACCCCTGAGATTATCGCGGTAACCAAAACGGTATCGGCAGATCGGATCAATGAGGTGCTTGGGTCCTCCATCCGGCGCATTGGGGAGAATCGTGCGCAGGAAATCCTTGAGAAATATGGAAATGTGGATTCCCGCCTGAAATTTGATTTTATTGGGCGGTTGCAAATTAATAAAGTTCGGAATATAATAGACAAAGTCTCTCAAATTCAGTCTCTTGACCGCATGGAACTGGCCGAGGAGATTGATCGGAGAGCAAAACAGCGAAATCTTCGGATGCCTGTGCTTATTCAGATCAATATAGGGAATGAGCCGCAGAAGGGCGGCATTTCGCCGGATACGCTGTTTCCATTCATAAGACAATGTGCAGCGTTGACAGGCCTTCATGTCAAAGGCATGATGTGTGTTATGCCAAATGCTGAGAACAAAGAAGAGCTGATTCCTCTGTTTCATCAGATGAGGGATCTATTTGAGAAGGCACGGCTTGAAGCAGTAGCAGGTACGGACATCTCGGAGCTTTCCATGGGGATGTCGGAGGATTATCTTTATGCTGTTCGCGCAGGTGCTACACATGTTCGAATCGGTTCTGCCATCTTTGGCGAGCGGTTCTATTGATCAATGTAGCTTTAGGAGCGAGTTTAGATGAGTTTGATCGACGGCTTTAAGAAACTGGGTTTTGTAGGCGCAGCGGAGGACGAAACCGAAGAACCCGAGGAGACAGAGGACGGCGAGTTTGAGGATGAAGAGGACGATGAGGATGAGGAGGAAAGCGTAGGGCTTTTCGGTCGAATCAAAAACCTGTTCAGACGTGAAGAGGATCGCGAGGAAGAGGCAGAGCCCCCGCATCCGACCCCCAAAAAGTCTACGCCAACGCAGGGAACCACTGGTTCAGCACCGACGCAGGTGATATCCGGGAATGTGATTCTTGACAGCCGGCTTACCTCTGTGAGGGAGGCAGAGCAGCATCGCGAGCGGGTTTTCCAGGTGAGACAGATTGAGGAATGCAGGGACATTATTCACTATCTCATCAACGGGGAAAGCATCATGCTCAATCTTGAATTTGTGGATCCCAAAGACTGCAGCAGGATTGTGGATTTACTGAGCGGTGCGGCCTTTGCATTATCGGGGAGAATGATTAAGATTGCGCATTTGTCCTATCTGCTGGCGCCGGCCAGTGTGATTGTCATAGAGCCGAGTGTCGCTGCCCCTGGACAGAAAAGGTATCGCTGATTATGGATGAAAAAGCGCTGCTTGGCCTGATCCGCTCCGTAAAAAAGACGGGCATTGCCCGCTTTACGCGGTTTCTGGATCCGGCGGAGTCCATCGAATTTGAGCGGGACTGTAAGAAAAATGATGTCACGCCCAGCCTTTGGGGCGGGTATGAGGATGCGGAGCGGCGTATTGGTGCGGTTTCAGAGGATTACCTGCCGGAGCGCTCTGAGTTTTCGCTGGTTTTGCTTAAAAGTTCCTTTGATTCAAGGTTTGGATCCATCAGCCACCGGGATGTTTTAGGTGCCGCCATGGGTTTGGGCTTGACACGGGACTGTATTGGAGATATTATTTTTGATGAATCGTCCGTCTACCTGTTTGCCTCAGAGCAGATCAGCACGTTTGTGATGGAAGCACTGAGCAGCGCAGGCAGAACGAAACTTCATTTCGTCCAGATGGACAGTGCAGCGCGGATTCCGCCGCCGAAAGGAGAGTACTTTCGGGGGACGGTGTCCTCCCTGAGGCTGGATGCAGTGGTTGCAGAGGCATACCGCATGTCAAGGTCCGAATCCTCCGCAATGATTCACGCAGGACATGTGAAGGTGAATCATGTTCCCTGCGAGAAAGTGGATGTGCAGGTGGAGGAAGGCACGATGCTTTCCGTTGCAGGGCATGGCCGCATTTCTCTCAGGTCCATTGATGGAATGACTAAAAAGCAACGCTTAGGTGTTACCTTTTTTCGCTATACTTGAATTTTGAAAGGAGCTTATTATGGCACTGACACTGGATACAATCGTGGATAAGACATTTACGGAATTAAACGGCGGCGATGCATACGACAGAAACGAAGTGGATGATTTTCTCAACGATATCCTTGAGGAAATGGAAAACCGTGAGAAAGAGACCGAATCTCTCAAGCGTCAGATCGCAGACCTGACGGAGCAGCTTCAAGCCGCAAAGGCTGAGGCAAGTCAGCCCAAGGTCAGCATCCCGACGGAGCTGCCGAAAGTTGAGCGTGTCACGGAGGGCTATGAGGTCGTCCTGAATAAGGCACAGTCGCTGTATGATGATATCGTGAGCGAGGCAAAAGTGAAGGCAGACGGGATCATTGATGAGGCGAATACGGAAGCGGCGAATATCCGCACAACGGCTCAGAAACAGATCACGGATCTCTCTGACAAACTCGCATCGCTCCGCAAGCAGACTTCGGATTATTATGATCAGTTGTCCAGAGTTATCGAAAGACAGAATAGTTCTTTGCTTGATCTCAAAAAATTGCTGTAAGATTTCGGGAGGGCTGCCTCCCGTTTTTTCTTTTTGCGGGGAAACATGAACCTATTGATCATTTTCATCGTTTTTTTGGCAGACCGGATCCTGAAGCTTCTGGTCATGCGCTATCCGGAAAATACTCGCTTCTTTCTTCTTCCGGACATCGTTGAGGGAATCCGAACCATAAATACAGGGGCAGCATTCTCTCTGTTTCGCGACCATCCGGGCATCCTGAGCGCGGTATCCATCCTTTTGATTCTGCTTGCGGTGGGACTGCTGCATATGGCCAGGTCAAAGGCGGTGAAAGCGGCTTTGGCCGCTTTGATTGGCGGCGCGCTTGGCAATCTGCTGGATCGTTTTCTTTACCAGGGCGTCACGGACTATATCCATCTCTTGTTTGTCCCGTTTCCCATTTTTAATTTCGCGGACATCTGCATCACCTGCGGGGCGATATATCTGCTTTTCTATCTTGTGATTAAAGGGGACCAGGTTTTTCATGATTGAACAGGTAAGTATTGTGGCAGAGGAAAGCCAGCGGCTTGATGTCTGCCTTGCCGGTGGCACGTCTTTTTCCCGTTCCCGAATTGCCGGACTGATTAAGGACGGGCAGGTGCTTGTGAACGGCACGATCCGAAACAAGGCCTCGGCAAGGGTAGAGAAGGGCGATCGGATCGAGCTCGCGGTCCCAGAGGTAAAGGAAACCGGGATTGAGGCAGAGGATATTCCCCTTGAAATTCTTTACCAGGATGAGGACATTGCAGTGCTCAACAAACCCTGTGGGATGGTGGTTCATCCGGCTGCCGGAAATGAGCACGGAACAGTGGTAAACGCCCTGCTGTATCAGATCGGGGATCTTTCCGGTATTGGCGGTGAGGTGCGTCCGGGCATCGTGCACCGTCTTGACAAGGATACCTCGGGTGTTCTGATTATCGCTAAAAATGATCAAGCGCATCTTGCGCTCAGCCAGCAGTTTCAGGACAGAACGCTTGAAAAGCATTACCGGGCCGTCGTCTTTGGCCGGATGAAAGAGGAGCGGGGGCGCATTGAGGCTGCGATCGGGCGGGACGAACGGGACAGAAAGAAAATGACGGTGAGGCCGGATGGTAAACCGGCTGTCACGGAGTGGACACTGCTTAAGTCATATGCACAGGCGTCCTACCTGGATGTGCATATTCTTACCGGAAGGACGCATCAGATTCGCGTGCACATGAAGTCAACCGGTCATCCGGTTCTCGGAGATCCGATTTATGCGGGAAAGGCGAGCGTGAATGTGCATGTACCACGGCTGATGCTCCATGCATTCACACTTTCTGTCCTGCATCCGAGAACGGGCGAACGGATGACCTTTACGGCTCCGCTTCCGGATGCGTTTGAAAGTGTAATTCGTAAACTTTCATAGTTGAATAACGAAGTAGTTTCGTGTATAATGTGCTCATTGCTTGGGAAGGAGCATGAAAAGATGTTTGATCAGGGAAATGGAACACAGCATTTTAAGGTTGTAAGTGAGAATACGCAGGATGCACAGACGATTATGCTCTGCGTCTATCAGGCTCTGTCGGATAAGGGATATGATCCGATTACGCAGATTGTCGGGTATTTGATCAGTGGCGATCCGACCTACATCACCAGCTATCAGAATGCACGTTCCTTGATTTGTCGCATTGACCGTGATGAACTTCTTGAAGAACTTGTTCAGTTTTACATTTCTAAGAATTTTTAAGTGATATGGATAAAGAACGAATCATAGCACTCGATATCGGTGACCGGCGTATCGGCATTGCTGTCAGTGATCCCCTGGGGCTTACTGCGCAGCCGGTTGAGACCTATACCCGAGTCGGATACAAACCGGATGTCCGTCATATCCGATCCATTGCGGATCAGTATCAGACCAACCGTATCCTTTCCGGTCTTCCCAGAAACATGGATGGAAGCGAAGGGTTTCAGGCGGAAAAGGTACGGGAGTTTACCGATCAGCTGGAGCAGGCAGGATTTGAGGTCACGTTCTACGATGAGCGGATGACTACGATGCAGGCAGAGTCCATTCTGATCGAGGGAAACGTCCGCAGGGATAAGCGGAAACAGAATATTGATAAGGTTGCAGCGACGTATATCCTTCAGTCCTACCTTGATTCCGAGGCGGCAAAAGCCAGAAAGGAACAGGAAATGGACGAGGAGCAACGCGGTGAGGAACTCGAGTTTGAGGATGAGGATGGAAACATCATCACATTATCCTTCGTAGACCGCATTGAGATGGACGACGGGAATACGTATTCATTATTTGATAAACTATCGGACACAGAGAGTGAATTCCTTGTGCTGCTCGAAACAGAGGATGAGGATGGAGAATCCTGCTTTGAGGAAATTGATGACCAGGACGTCATCCGCGCAGTATGTGAACGGTATCTGAAGTTGGGAGAATCATCCTGAACGGGTGACTCCGCTGCTTGAACAGAGGTGATTTCATGGCAGATTTTTTGAGGTTTAATAACGATCAGGAAATGTTCGAACTCCGTGATGCCGGTCATCTTTCCGGATCCCTTATGCATCTTGCAACACTTGAAGTGGAGCAGAATACGTACCTTGCTCTGGGCTCGATCCAGGAAAATGAGCTTGGCCTGATGGCCGGGATTGTTGTGGTAAGGCAAATGGAGGATGAGAACGGAGAACGTGTTTTTACTGTCGTCCAGGAGGAAAATGAGCTGGCGGATCTCATTCCAAGGTTTATGGAGGCCTTCCTTCCGCCCGGAATGGAGATGCAGATCAGCGGCTTGCTTGGCAAAGATGAGCTGGCGAAGAAGATGACGATCGACAGAGATGCGTTTGTGATGGACTACACCGATTACAAGGAGTTTGAAACGTAATCGGGAAAAATTAGACAAAATCCACCATAAACACAACACGTAATTTGTGAAGGTTGACCATTGACTGTTCGAACAACTGTAAAGTATAATCTTGCATGCTGATGAGCAACAGCCTAAGCAGAGTTGGCTGAGTGGTCTAAGGCGCACGACTGGAAATCGTGTGAGGGCTGATACCCCTCCCTGGGTTCAAATCCCAGACTCTGCGCCAAATGCATGCAAACGCATGCATTTTTTTATTTTAACTTTTTTGGTTTCTGACTGAGACCATTTGAGATAAGAAAGGAAAGCGGCTATGAAGATTTATGTTTCAGGCAAGGCAGAGGTGACGGGAAACGGAACGCAGGCGGCTCCGTTTAAAACCATTCAGGAGGCGGCGAATATTGCGATGCCGGGAGATGAGGTCATCGTGCTTCCGGGAATCTATCGGGAACATGTAAACCCGATTCATGCAGGCAGGGAAGAGGCGCGGATTGTGTATCGCTCCGAGATTCCGCTTGGTGCTGTGATCACCGGTGCAGAGGAGATCAAGGGCTGGGAACAGGTCGAGGGGACAACGGTCTGGAAGAAGGAGATTGCGAATTCCTTCTTCGGGGAATATAACCCGTATACAACGCTGGTCAGCGGGGACTGGTTTATCGCATACTTTGTGGCGCATACCGGTGAGGTCTATCTGAATGATCAGTCCATGTATGAGGTGGAGACCATTGAGGGCGTATATACGCCCGTTAAGAGCCGGATCGCCTGGGAACCGGAGTTTTCTCTTTACACATGGTATACGGAGCAGAATGCGGAAAAGGACTGTACGGTCATCTATGCGAATTTCCATGAGTTTGATCCCAACAAAGAGAACGTGGAAATCAACGTGCGGCAGTTTGGCTTCTATCCGCTGGCGGAGGGAATCGGGCACATCACACTGGATGGATTCAAGGTATCAAAGGCCGCAACGCAGTGGGCACCTCCGACGGCCTATCAGGTCGGCATGGTGGGACCGCACTGGTCCAAGGGATGGATCATTGAGAACTGCGAGATCTGTGATTCGAAATGCTCCGGAATCTCGCTTGGAAAGTATCTGCAGCCAAACAATGACAATAAATGGCTGCATGCCAAATACAAGGACGGAACGCAGACCGAGAGAGACTGCATCTGTCAGGCACAGGTGGAAGGATGGTCAAAGGAAAATATCGGTTCGCACAGGATTTTAAACTGCAACATTCATCATTGCGGGCAGACCGGAATTGTCGGACATCTGGGCGGCGTTTTTTCCATAATCGAAGGGAATCACATTCACCATATCAACAATAAGCAGAATCTGGCCGGAGCGGAAATCGGCGGAATCAAGATGCATGCCGCCATTGACGTAATCATTGCCAGGAACCATATTGATCACTGCACCAGAGGCCTGTGGCTCGACTGGCAGGCGCAGGGAACACGGGTGACAGGAAATCTCTTCCATGACAACGCCCTTCCATATGATCACCTGATGATCGACGAGGCCATGCATGCCCTGGGTGAGGATATTTTTGTTGAGGTGTCCCACGGACCGACGCTGATTGATCACAACCTGCTGCTCTCCGAGCGTTCCCTGAAGCTCCCGACCCAGGGCGTTGCACTTGCGCACAACCTGATTGCCGGTTCCATGGCTGCAGTCGGCATTGGGGTTGACAACGGCACGATCTCAATCAAATCCCCACGGTATACGCCCTATCATATGAAGCATCGCACGGAAATCGCCGGCTTTATGACCATTCTCCATGGCGATATGCGCTTTTACAACAACATCTTTCTCCAGCAGCCCATCCGTGAGAAGCTGCTTGAGAAGGAACGCACGGTCAGTGACCTGACCTGGGAGGACTTCAACATCCACTGCGGCACCTTCCCATACGAGAATTATCCTCTTTGGGAGGAATGGGATGCGATGTTTGAGGGATACTGCGGCATGGGCTCCCCGGCCAGTGACCGCTACTACAGCGCACTGCCGGTATGGTTTGGGGGAAACGTTTATCTGAATGGCGCGAAGCCCTGCAGCAAGGAAACAGACGCCCTCGTCCTTTCTGAGCCTGCTGAGTTCACCCTTAAGGAAACCGAGGAGGGGATCGTGTTCAGCACGAATCTCTATCATTTCTTACATACTCCGTCCACCTCACGCGTGACAACCGAGCGTCTCGGATGTGCGTTTGAGCCGGAGCAGGCATATGAACAGCCGGATGGCTCGCCCATTGTCATGGACACAGACTATCTTGGATCTGCACGGAGTGAGCAGCCGATGCCGGGACCGTTTGAGCATTTTGAGGACCGCCAGCTGGTGTTCCCCAGGAGTGCGTGCTGAGGACGGACAGATGCTGAAAATAGGCTGTCATTTATCCCTGAGTCATGGATACCTGGCCATGGGCGAAACCGCAAACTCCATTGGTGCAGATACCTTTGCCTTCTTTACCCGGAATCCAAGAGGCGGCAAAGCCCGTCCGGTGGATCCAGATGATCTTGGCGCTCTTCAGGCGCTCACAGCGGCAAAGGACTTTGCAGCTCTGGTTGCGCATGCGCCCTATACACTGAATCTCTGCTCGGACAAGCCGGATGTTCGGCAATTTGCTGAGGAAACGATGGCAGAGGATCTTGCACTGCTTGAGCATCTGCCGGGCAACTACTACAACTTCCATCCGGGCTGTCACATGAAGCAGGGACGGGATGCAGGAATCGAACTAATCTCCTCGGCACTGAACCGAATCATGAAGCCGGAATGTCATACCCGAATGCTGCTTGAAACCATGGCTGGGAAAGGCACCGAAATTGGCAGGACCTTTGAAGAGCTGCGGGACATCCTTCTCTCACTGGATGACCCGGATCACTTTGGTGTATGCCTCGATACCTGCCATGTGTTTGATGCGGGATATGATATTGTGCACTCGCTGGATGCCGTGATTTCCGAATTTGACCGGGTCATTGGCCTTCACAATCTGTATGCCATTCATCTGAATGACAGCAAGAATGAGCTTGGCAGCCATAAGGATCGCCATGAGAAGATCGGGAAGGGGCACATCGGGCTGCCGGCAATTACGGCCATCATCCGCCATCCGGCACTAAGAGATCTCCCGTTCATTCTTGAAACGCCGAATGAACTGGAGGGTTATCAGGAGGAAATTGAGCTGCTTAAGTCCCTTGCGGATACGGAAGAAGCATGACAAGAGGAACGCGGTTGTGGAAAGTTGCAATCGCGTTCTTTTTTGCGCTATAATACGATTACCTGCAGATAAAATCGGAATCAAAATTCCGGGAAACTGGCAGATCTTTATCCGGCGTTTCCCTGTGCATACAGGCCGGATGGAGAAAACATTGTAAGAAAAGAGAGTCGTATGAACGTTAAGGCAATCATACTGGCAGCTGCACTGATGTGTCTGCTGCTGGGAACAGCGATGGCAGCAACCCTGGGCGAGACCATGGCGCTTCAGGAAGCGTCGACACTTCTTGCCTCCATGCCGCTGTCGGCCAGCGGTCTTCTGGATCGCTTGCGCCTCGGTGGGTATACCGAGGAGGAGGCTGAGTATGCAATGAGGCAATGCCAGGCAGACTGGACGCAGCAGGCCATTCGGGCAATCAAGGGCTACCAGCACGTTTCCCAAATGAGTTTGGATGCCATTGCGC
The DNA here is from genome assembly GCA_017476605.1 of Clostridia bacterium. Classification (GTDB taxonomy): domain Bacteria; phylum Bacillota; class Clostridia; order Christensenellales; family Aristaeellaceae; genus Ventricola. Next base: position 36,914 of record JAFUZM010000058.1, on the reverse strand, counting down.
ATCAGTTAAGCGATGATGGATTTACCAAGGATCAGATCAGCGAGGCGATGAAACACCTCGAGGAACCCGGAAAGGGGGAGGCGGAGCGCCTGGCCAGACAGTATCGGAATCTGTCGGAATACTCCCGGGAGGAACTGGTAGATCAGCTGAAAAAGGAAGGAATTGAGGAGGAAGAGGCCCGAAAGGCGGTAGACAAGGTCTTAGGAGAAGCTCCGACTGGAGCGGATCAGGGGAGTCACGAGCCGCAGCCCGCAGAGGGAAGTCACGAACCGCCACATGAAGCGGATGCAACGCGCGAGGGGCCGGAGCACGAAAAAGCAGGGGAACATGGAAACTGAGGAATGCTATACCTATCTCATAGAGTGCCTTGACCACAGCTATTACTGTGGCTGGACCAACCATCTTCCGAATCGGATGGCAGCGCATTTTTCCGGGCAAGGGGCAAAGTATACGAAAAGCCATCCGCCATATCGCCTCGTCTACTTTGAGCGATATCTTTGCCGCACAGAGGCGATGCGTCGGGAATACCGGATCAAGCAGTGGACACATGAGCAGAAAAAAGAAACGGCAGAGTGCTTCCGTGATGTGCTCACTGCCATGCAGGGGGACGCCCTGGATCCTTTTCTTGAACGATGTGAGCTAAGGACAGCTTCCCAAAAGGAGAACGGCATCTGCGTTTTTCCCGAGATGACAGAGGTCGCGGATGGGATGCATCCGTTTAAGGAGGAAACCGTGGTGTTTTCCTCCTTCCCGAGAATAGACGTCTTTACGACGTACGATCCCAGCGGCTATATCGGGCTTATGGGGGATCCTGCTGGGGAGATGCGTCCGGTTTGTCTTGTGACAGAGGGAAAGGGGTATTATCTTGCACCCTCTGGTGAGGCGTTCTTTGAATCACCCCGTCAATATTTTGAACACAAAAAAGAAATGCCCGGATTTTGCTTTACGGCAATATCGGGCGAAATCTAGATTTGAGGAAAGTAACATGAATCAAGAGATGAATGAAAAACTCGAGCTTGTAAAAAAGACGTGCAAAAGGGCAGATCAGTATCGGCATGCCGGCGCATTGATCATGTTCGATCTTGAGACACTCTGCCCCAGGGAGGGAAAGGGAGAACAGGGAGAGCTCCTGGCGCTTCTTGAAACAGAGGAATTCAAGATCAAACAGGATAAGACATTTACGGAAGCCGTTGAGCTGCTTTATCAGCATCTTGAGGAGCTTTTGCCTCTGGATCAGGTGCTCATTTCCGCGCTTATGAGAGAGGTTAAACACACCAGACAGATCACCACGGAGATGGCGAATGCGTTTTCCATGGTCTATAATCGCGCCTATATCGACTGGGAGCGCGCAAAGCAGGAATCGGATTTTTCGATCTTTAAGGATACCCTTCAGCAGGTTCTCGACGTATCAAGAAAAAAAGTAGAGCTGTGGGAAGCCCTGCCCGGGGAGCCGACGGATTCCTATGACCGGATGCTGGACGATTACGAGCGCGGCATGACGGCAGCTCAGCTGAAAGAAAGCTTCGATGTCTGCAAAGCGCGTCTTCTGCCATTTTTGAAAGAGCTTATGCAAAGCCCCAAGAAGATTCGCACGGATTTCATGCATCGACCGGTCAGTGATGAACAGCAAAGGAGGCTTGCGGAGGCTTTGCTTAAAACGCTGGGCTTTGATCTCACAAGGGGTGCCTATGCACTCACGGAGCATCCCTTTACAGAGACCATCACGAGAAATGACGTTCGGCTGACGACGCATTTTCATGAGGATAATTTCATCTCAAGCCTTTATTCGGTCATGCATGAATGCGGACATGCGCTGTTTGCACAGCTGGATGCAGAGGAACATTATGACCATTTCATCACGGAGGAAAGAACCTGCGGCATGGATGAATCCGTCTCGCGGTTTTATGAGAATCGAATTGGACGGTCCAGGGAGTTTATTCATCTGATCTATCCGACGGTGTGCGAAATCTTCCCTGAGGTGATGGGGGATGTCTCCGAAAACGAACTCTACGAAGCGGTCAATTACTGTACGCCCTCTCTGATTCGTACGGAGGCGGACGAGCTGACCTATACATTCCATATCATCATCCGCTTTGAGATTGAGATGGCGCTGGTTGCGGGAGAGATTTCGGTCAGCGACATTCCGGCAATCTGGAATCAGAAATATCAGGAGTATCTGGGAATCACCCCGCAGAATGACCGGGAGGGATGCCTTCAGGATGTGCACTGGTCATCCGGTTTTGGATATTTCCCGTCCTATCTGCTGGGAAATATGTTCAATTCAATGTATGCGGTAAAGATGAACGAGGAAATCAATGTAGGAAAATGTATTGAATCCGGTGATTTTACAACCATTAACCGCTGGATGCAGGAGCATGTCTTCAGGAAGGCAGACATTCTGTCTCCTCTTGAGTGGATCCGTGACATTACCGGACGTGCATTTACTCCGGAGGATTTCCTCAACTATCTCGAGGAGAAGTATTCAAAAATCTACGGCCTCAAGAGGTAGGATGGTTTCCGTGGTGATCTCAAAAATGAATTGAATCGAGGAAGTTCAGTTGGATATTCCTTATTTCACAATTGAATTCTGGCAGCGGCAGTTATCGGGATATGCGAACCTTGGAAACAGCGTACCGATTCTTCTTGCTGCGCTTGAATCCTTTATCCCGCCGCTGCCACTGGTTGGTATTGTAACGCTGAACATAGCTGCGCATGGCGTCCTCAAGGGAATACTCCTGTCCTGGATCGGAACGTCCATTGGCTGTACCTGTGTCTTCTGGTTTATGAGGCTGGTGGTTCGCCGGTTTTTCATACGCGCTGAGACGAAACATACCAGCATCCGAAAAGCGGAAAAATGGGTGGAGACCATCGGCGTGCCTGCATTGTTTTTCATTGTGATCATGCCATTTACGCCATCTGCATTTATCAACTTTGCTTTTGGAATATCGGAGTACCCGGCCCCAAAATATCTGCTGACGCTCTATGCCGGGAAACTGGTGATGATCTCTCTTCTTGGCGTATTTGGGGACAGCTTTGTCAAGGCGTTTGAAAACCCGGTATTGTTTCTTGTTGCAGTGGGCATCATCGTGCTTCTTTACTGGCTTTCAAGAAAGGTAACGCAGGTCTACAAGATCAATCATAAGTAAGGGGTTCAAAGGCATATGGATAGCATCTATGGCAATCATCGCCCGGTGATGGAAGCGGAAATGCAGAGGCTGCTTGAGGATGTCGAGCGGATTCGGCAAAAGCTTACAGAGAAAAACGGAATGGATCCGGTGGAGCATGTGCTTAGCCGGATCAAATCCGAGGAAAGCATGCGGGAAAAGTGCCGCCGCAAGCAACTGCCCGAAACGACAGAGTCCGCGCTTTTCCGCATCCATGATGGAATTGGAATTCGCATTGTCTGCAGCTTTGTGAGTGATGTCTATTCCTTCTGTGAGGAAATAAGAAAGCTGGATCACCTTACCGTGATGGAGGAGAAGGACTATATCCGGCACGCAAAGCCCAACGGATATCGGAGCTTTCACATGATCGTAAAACTCTCCTGCGGCTATTTTGCCGAGATTCAGGTTCGCACGATTTCAATGGATACGTGGGCGGCACTGGAGCATCACATGAAATATAAGAAACAAATCGGCGGGAACCATTCGCTCATTGCAGAGGAACTCAAACGGTGTGCGGATGAGCTTGCATCGACGGATATTTCCATGCAGACGCTGAGAGATATGATTGTATCGGGAGTGAACGAAAATGAAGATTCTGCTTGCTGAGGATACGGTTGATCTGAATCGTGTTCTGTGTGTTGCACTGCGGCATGAGGGATATGATGTGGATTCGACCTTTGATGGCGAGGAAGCGCTGTCGCATATTGAGGAAAACGGATATGACCTCATTCTGCTTGACATCATGATGCCCAAAAAGAGCGGAATTGAAGTTCTTGAAGCACTTCGCAAACGGGACAATGTTACCCCGGTTTTGCTCCTGACGGCCAAGGCGGAGGTGGAGGATCGGGTAACGGGTCTTGATGCCGGAGCAGATGATTACCTGCCGAAGCCCTTTGCAATGAAAGAACTGATGGCCAGGGTTCGTGCACTGACGCGAAGGCGAACGGTGTATACGCAGAAAACGCTGGAGTATTCGGACATTGTGTTAAACGAGGAAACGTTCGAGCTCAAATGCGAAAATGCAGTGCGACTCTCCGTAAAGGAGTTCGAGCTCCTCCAGGTTCTGATCAGCAATGTGGGACATGAACTGGATACGGATTTTCTGCTGACCCATGTATGGAACCAGGCAGAGAACGCAACCTCGGATACGGTATGGCTCTACATTTCCTATCTGAAAGGAAAGCTGCGTGCAGTTTCATCGAAAGTGACCATTCAGGGTGAACTGAACGGCAGCTTCATGCTGGAGGATGTATGAGTGAGGGAATGATACGGCGGCTCAGGAAGAAGTTTATTCTGACCGCCATGCTGACGCTGGTGGGTGTCATGCTTGGCATCAGCGGACTCATCTTCCTGACCAACACGCTGCTTACAAGACAGAGCATCCGGAGCATACTCAACTATCTGATTGAAAATGACGGGAAAATCGTCACCGAGGGCAATCGTCCAATTGAAGGCGCGAGCGACGAGGAGCCGTATACGATCATTCACTTTATCTCCGAAATTACAAATAACGGGGGAAACGTCTATCTTTCTCCGGAATTCAGGTTTACGACGCGGTACTTTGCGGTCAAGTTTGATCAGGAAGGGAAGCTGCTTGAAATCCAGGACAATCATATTTCGAGCATCTCTGAGGAGGAAGCGGAGCAATACGGACGGGCAGCCCTCAAACGATGGAAACAATTCGGACGCTATAAGTCGTATTATTATCAGGTGGGCAAGAAAGAGGACGGAACGACGATTGTCGTTTTTCTTGACAGCTGGATTCAGGTGCGTGCAAACAACCGCCTGTTGTATTCCGCCCTGATCATGATTGGTTTTGGCGTGCTTGTGACGTTCATTCTGGTATGGTTCTTTTCAAAGCGTGCTATTCAATCCGAAATCCAGAATGCGGAACTTCAGAAACAGTTCATTACGGATGCCAGTCACGAGCTGAAGACCCCGCTAGCGGTGATCAAGGCAAACACGGAAATGCAGGAGATGCTTGAAGGGGAGACGGAATGGACGCAGAGTACGCTGAGGCAGGTGGACCGGTTAAGCGGGCTGATTGCCAATCTGGTTCAGATCACCAAATCACAGGAGGTTGAAAAGGGTACCAGGAAACCAACGGATATCTCTCATATCGTAAATGAAACGGTGAAGTCATTCTCAGCAATCGCGGTGAACGAGGGAAAGGAAATGCATCTGGCGATTGATGACGGCGTGCAGATGAAAGCAATCGACAGTGAGGTCCGGCAGCTGGTTTCATTGCTTCTTGATAATGCGATCAAGTACTGTGACCCGGATGGAAAGGTTTCCGTCACACTTCAGAAGAAGAACAGGGGTATTCAGCTGGTCGTGGGAAACACCTACAAGGAGGGAAAGAATACCGATTATCAGCTGTTTTTCGAGCGGTTTTATCGCAAGGATGAATCGCATAATTCTGAAAAGGGCGGATACGGCATCGGCCTTTCCATTGCCGAGAACATTGTAAAGCAATATAACGGATCCCTCACGGCCAAATGGGCCAACGACTGCATCTACTTTACGGCGATACTCAAAGAAAATTAAAGGCAAGGATCGAAAAAATGGAAAGAGAAACATTTGGTTCAAGACTCGGGTTTCTTCTTGTCAGCGCTGGATGCGCAATCGGAATTGGAAATGTTTGGAAGTTTCCCTATATTGTCGGTCAAAACGGCGGGGGAATCTTTGTCCTGTTTTACCTCATTTTTCTCATGCTCCTTGGTATTCCTGTACTCACCATGGAACTGGCGGTAGGCCGTGCAAGCCGGAAAAGCGCCGTAAAGGCGTACCAGTATCTTGAACCGGCGGGCAGCAAATGGCATCTTCATGGATGGGTAGCAATCATTGGCTGCTATCTTCTCATGATGTACTACACGACGGTTTCCGGGTGGATGCTTTCCTACTTTGTGAAGTTCATCACAGGAACATTTTCAGGCGACGCCGTGGACACCGCGGCTGTTTTCGGCAATATGCTGGGGAATCCGGCTGAAATGCTGTTTTACATGATCCTGACTGTTTTGCTGGGCTTTGGTGCATGCGGCGGTGGTGTGAAGAACGGCATTGAGAAAATCTCAAAGGTGATCATGTCCGCACTGCTGGTGCTGATTATTCTGCTTGCCATCCATAGTCTTACTCTTTCCGGGGCAAAGAGCGGGCTTGCCTTTTACCTTGTCCCCAGTCTTGAACGGGCAAAACAGGCAGGCATAGGCTCAATCATTACATCCGCCATGAATCAGTCCTTCTTTACGCTGTCTCTTGGAATTGCAGCAATGGAGATCTTCGGCAGCTATATGTCAGACTCCTTTACACTGGGCGGTGAGGCCGTTCGCATCTGTGCTCTTGACACGTTTGTGGCGCTTGCCTCCGGACTGATCATCTTCCCGGCCTGCTTCAGTTACAGTATAGAGCCGGATGCGGGCCCGTCCCTGATCTTCATCACTTTGCCGAGGGTCTTTGCTGCAATGCCCGGCGGGCGCATCTGGGGATCGCTGTTCTTCCTCTTTATGACGTTTGCCAGCCTTTCAACGGTCATTGCGGTCTTTGAAAACATCATTGCCTCCATGATGGACAATTGCGGGTGGAGCAGAAAGAAGGCCGTGATCGTGAACCTGGTGATCATCTTGATCGGGTCTCTTCCATGTGCACTTGGATACAATGTTCTCTCCGGTGTTCACCTGATTGGTGGCCGTGATATCCTTGACTCGGAGGACTATATTGTCTCAAACCTTCTTCTTCCGATTGGCTCTCTTGTCTACCTGTTGTTCTGCGTCACCCGATGGGGCTGGGGCGCCAAGGCGTATCTTAGTGAAACCAATCGCGGAAAGGGCATTATGCTTTCAGCCAGGCTGATTCCCGTTTTCCAGTTTGTTCTTCCTGCATTGATCCTGATCATTCTCATCCAGGGGCTGCTGTAAAAAATTCTGGGACGTCTGGAAAGGGAAAACACGCGGAAATCCAAAAAAACAAGTCTATACGCAAGATTGCAAACGGACTTTGTGCCGGTTGAAACCCGGCAGTAAATTCGTGAGTATAAAAGCTCAATCGCTTTGTTATCATTGGCAGTTGTCAAGTTCAAAGTGATTTTTCCGCTTAAATAGGAGATGACCTCATTGAAAACGAAAATATGGAAGGCTCTACTGTCGGGCATGTTTTCATTTCTGCTCTGCCAATATGCGTATGGACAGACGATGAATCTTCCGGTGGTCTTTGACAATCACTTTTTCTGGAGGATCTACTGGAACGGTTTACGTTGAAATGGCGGATGAGTGGTTTGTTGATGCACAGCCGAGGTATGATCATCAATTGGCACGCCTGTCATTGGGCCTTGCCGTTTCTGCATTCCGGAATGTGGAAGAGAATGATTCGCATAGCGATGGCACATTGTTGTTAGAAGAAAACAAAACCCTCGGTAGTTCAGGTATTGCAAAAAGCATTTGAAAAAAACTTCGGCAGACCGTTATGATGAGATGGGATATGAACCATGCTGATAAATGATGAGCTGAATAGGCAGAATAAGACGAAGTACCGGCTGAGTAAGGAAAGCGGAATACTGCAGGGAACTATAAACAATATCTGTAGTGGAAAAACTGAAATTGAAAAGTGTTCTGCCGCCACTCTCCATAGTCTGGCCAAAGTGCCGGGACTCGCCGTAGAAGACATATTGGAATCAGCCAAGGAGGACTACAGGAGTAATTTTGAAACTTTCAAGAGCAATATCTGCCATTGTGTGAAAGATATGGGTGATCTGGGTTTTATTGTTGATGTGCTGGAATCCGACCGTGTACGTGTTTTGTATAATAAGCACTGGTATCCTGAAGCGTTATATCTGCTTGCAATGCTTGATTATCTTTCTCGGGAAAATGATATACCGCTTTGCACAAAATACAATGATATCCGTATGCAGAAGCTCGAAAGACCAGTGTTTCCTATTGGTGTACTTCTTACAAGCTATGTGTTGAAAACTGATGAACCGCTCAGGAAAGCAGAAGAGGAAGCTATTCCAGAATTCCGCAGATTCAACATCATAGAAAGCGAGGTAAGAAATGTTGTCTGATAAGGTAGCTCTTCACGAAAGATAATCTTGATTTAAGAACTTGTCAGGGAATATCGCAGGCACAACAGAAAAGCCCTGCCAGTTGAAATCATTCTTGTTGGCGGAGCTTGGGTTGTGATCAATTATCTGTATTTACAATGAATGGAAAGCTTGCCAGCCTTTGTTGATAAATGTTCCGCCTTCATATCTGTCGAAGAGCCTTAGAAGGAGACGTAAAAATGGGAATTTACGTGAATCCTGGCAATCAAGCATTCGAGCGGGTTTTGCCTTACAGTTATGTCGATATGACAGGATTAATCAGGCTGATGAATGTTAGAGTCGGTGGATCGGAGAGCCTTGTCTGCATCAGCAGACCTCGCGGTTTTGGAAAATCCTATGCGGCAAAGATGCTAACTGCATACTATGACTGCTCATGTGACTCACATGCGTTGTTTGACAAGAAGATGATTTCAAGAACGAAAGCATATGAGGAACATCTGAATAAATATAATGTTATCAGCCTGGATATAGGGAGCTTTCTCTTCGAGGCAAAATGTCTGCACAGACCATTGGGCGAAGTGCCGCAGATGATCGTCGAAGATTTGCGGAAAGACCTCAAAAGGGTGTATCCGAATTTGCCCACACGGAGAACTCTGAATGAAGAACTGTTGTGCGCAGTTGAAGAGCCGGGTGGGAAACCGTTTATTTTTATCATTGACGAGTGGGATGCGATGATTCGTGAAGCTAAGGATGACGAAGCAGCTCAGATGTCGTATCTGAATCTTCTGAGAGGATGGTTCAAAAATTCAAGCTTTACTCCGAAGGTGGTCGCGGCAGCCTATATGACAGGCATTCTGCCGATTAAAAAAGATGGCTCCCAGTCGGCGATATCCGATTTCCAGGAGTATTCAATGCTTTATCCAGGAGAGTTCGCCAAGTTTACCGGTTTTTCTGAAAAGCAGGTGAAGCAGCTCTGCAAAAAGAATAGGATAGACTTTGAAAGCGTGAAAGCCTGGTACGATGGGTATGAGCTTGCCGGAGAATATGCCATTTACAATCCTTATTCGGTCATGAGCGCGTGCCGGGAGAAAACCTGCCGCTCATTCTGGAACACAACCTCAGCTGCTGAAGCCATGACGGACTACATCAATATGGATTTCGACGGTTTGCAGGAAACGATTGTACAACTTATAGGCGGGGCGGTAATTGAGGTTAGCGTTGATCAATTCCAGAATGATTTTGAACACTTCGAGACGAAGGATGATGTGCTGACTCTTTTGGTTCATTTAGGCTATCTGACTTATGATACAGTCCACAAGACAGTGCATGTACCCAATGAGGAAGTCAGAGATGAGTTCAGGCATTTCCTTTGTAAATTTCAACCGGGATCGCAGTGGAGCAGGCTTCTTGGCCGATCTCGAAAACTCTTGTCGGATACCCTTCAGAAAAATGGCGAGGCTGTGGCAGCAGCTTTGGAAGAAATCCGGGAAGAGGATTACGCGCCTCAGTTCTACAATAACGAACAGTCCTTGCGTGCTGTAATCAAGTATGCTTATATTGCTGCTTTTGGACAGTATGTAAAAGTTGAGGAGATGCCATCAGACAAAGGGATAGCGGATGTCGTTTTTATCCCCACTCCACTGTCCAGACTGCCGGTAATGATTGTTGAACTGAAATGGAACAGTACAGCAGGCGGCGCGATTTCACAGATCAAGGATAAGAAATACACCTCAAACCTGAAACCTTTTGCGGGGCAAATCCTTCTTGTGGGGATCAACTATGACGAAAAAACAGGCAAGCACACGTGCTTGATTGAAACGGCATGATATTGCCTTGCGGATCTGATTTACGAACAAAAACAAACCCAGACAGTGTCTGGGTTTGAGTTTTATTTACCGCCAAAACGGATCATCTCAAGGTAGATGGCATAGTCTGCATTGCTCACAGAGAGGAAACCGGAAGAGGAAAGATACAGGGTGAGAAGGAAAAACAAAAGGAGAACCGGAAGGCCGATTGTTAACATCTTTCTTATATTCTGTTTGAATCGAACCGCAGAGACAGACTCCATTCCCAGAACCGAATAAGGAATCAGAAGGACAAAATACGGAAGGGTATACTGGCATTTTGCCTCCCAGAAAAAGTGGAACACAAATCCGCCGATAAAGGTTAAAAGCGGAAGATAATAGGCTTCATTCTTTTTTGAGGTGAGAAAAGAGAGTAGAGCAAAGAGGAGAATCAGAAACTCTACAGGGCCGAGCAGCCGGGTAAGAAGATCGACGCCGGTGGGACGCGAAAGCCGTGTGATCCAGGAGGCTGTTCGTATGTTGGAGCCGCGGACTGCATTGATCCAGATGGACTGGAAGGTTGGATTATTCCACTGAGATGCGGTTTTTTGCAGGAAAAACCGAATGCCATCGGAGGGATTTGCACGGAAATAGGTTAGTCGCTGCCGGATGTTTTCAAGCGCAGCGGCTTTCTGGATGCTGGAATCATAACCGCTTTCCTCGTAGAGGCCATTGATGTAAGAATTGTACCAGCCGGGGGCACGATCTCCATCCTGCAGGCCCATGGCAATATAGGAGTAGCGGTTCACGCCCTCGACCATATGAATATGGGATTTTTGTTCAAGATACATTTCGGGAACCTTCAGGACCAGGAAGATGCCGATGCAGAGTCCCAGGGGGAAGAGGAGAGAAAGAAGCTTTTTCTCCTTGATGCCAAGCCATAGAGCGTAAAGAAGCAGCGCGATCATGAAGATGACGGCATTGTGTTTTAAAAACACAGCAAAGGCCATGGAACAGATGCTGAGGAGACTGTTTTTGATCCGGAACGGATCGCGCAGGAAAAGCGTGAAGGAAAGAAGAGAGAAAAAGAAACTGGGAATGGTTGTGTAAATGAAGGTGGAGTAGAGAAGGAAGGGGAAGAACACAAAGCCACAGAGGAGAATGGTCGTCTGCTGGCTCATGGACATTCCCATGTATTTTCCATGCTTTCTGCATTCATTGAGGCTGAGGGCAGCCAGTATGGCGTTGATCAGCTGGTAAAAGAGGTAATTGTCCCGCCCGATGAATTTCTGGAGGAGAGCGCTTATCAGTGCTGCTCCAATCTGATTGCGATGTCTTGAGAGATATCCTCCGGGCATCAAGGCGGAGAAGTCGTTGTAATTCATCTCTTCGGCGACAGACTGGATATACATCTGATCGGAGTTGACCGTTGGCTGGGTCAGCAGTGCCCACAGAAAGGAAACGGCAAAGAGTGCAAAGAGAAGGATCCGCTGAAGGCGGGCATGCAGATCCTCACGATTCAGGATACGTGCATGCTTTTTTGCAAATGCAGGAGAAAAATAGCAAAGCGCAAGAGCAATGACGGTGATAAGCAGTTTCGGAAGAAAAGACGAGGAGAGAAAAAAGGTTCGCTCCAGATAATCCCCCGAAACAATGCACGTGCTGATGCTTGAGATGGAAAGAAGCAGGACGACAAAAAGGACACCGAGTGTCAGAAGAAAGGCAGAGAGAAAGCGCGAAAGCGCGGTATTTTGACGCATAACGACCTCAATAACGGGACTGATCAGTGTAGCCCCGAATCCGTTTCAGAAATGGCGGCTGGCTCAGCCGCTTTAAAGTGGTGACCGAAAACAGAGCATACCTGATCTGATTTCGGATTCCAATTCTATCATGAGAAACCCGAGTGGGACAAGTAGAAGATGGGATCAGGGGGTCGAAATGGAGGTAAAATCACGGTGAGACCGTGATCTTTTTATTTTTTTCTCGGAATAGGGCTTTTAAAAGGGAACGACAAAAGGTATAATAACAATAATGGGTTTTTATGCCTATTCATTCATTTTGTCGCTGAAAGGAAGAATTCTAATGGCACTGCGCAATATTATATATATCGAAGATCCTCTTTTGAGAAAACAAAGCCGTAAGGTTGAAAAATTTGACGCAAAACTTCATAAACTGCTGGATGACATGGCAGAAACAATGAAGGAGGCAAACGGGGTAGGACTGGCTGCTCCTCAGGTTGCCGTACTGCGGCAGGTAGTTGTCATGGACTGCGGAACAGGACTGATTGAAATGATCAACCCTGAAATCCTGTCAACGGAAGGGGAACAGACAGGACCTGAGGGATGTCTCTCGGTTCCCGGACGCAGAGGCGAGGTTACCCGCCCGATGAAAGTACGGGTTCGCTTCCAGGACCGGTACGGCGAATGGCAGGAGATGGAGTGCGAGGAGCTCCTTGCACGCTGTGTCATGCACGAGACGGATCACCTCAAGGGTCGGCTGTATGTGGATATTATGAACCAGGAAATCTTTGATGATGACATTGACGGTGAGGACGACGAGGAAGACGCAGAAGAGTAAAGCTTGTGGAGCGTGATGTAAATGAGAATTGTGTTCATGGGAACCCCGGACTTTGCCATTCCGTCGCTGAAAGCCCTGATCGACAGCGGAGAGAATGTTGTCGGAGTGATCTGCCAGCCGGATCGTCCAAAGGGCAGAGGCCATAAGCTTATGGCATGCCCGGTCAAGGAGACAGCGGTTGCAGCAGGTATTCCTGTTTATCAGCCGGAGAAGATCAAAGCACCGGAGGGCGTGGAAAAGCTTAAGGAATTTGCGCCGGATCTTTGTGTGACGGCCGCCTTTGGGCAGCTCCTTTCTGCTGAAAACCTGGCGGTGCCAAGGCTGGGGACAATCAATGTCCATGCATCCCTGCTTCCAAAGCACAGAGGAAGTGCACCGATCAACTGGAGCATTCTCATGGGTGACACGGTAACGGGTGTCACGACCATGATGACGGACATCGGCATGGATACCGGTGATATTCTTCTCAAAAAGGAGATCCCGATTGAAAAGACGGATACGGCAGGGACGCTGACGGATCGTCTGGCTGAGCTTGGAGCACAGTTGCTTCTTGAGACCCTTGCGGCGCTTAAGGCTGGCACTCTTACGCGGATCAGGCAGGACAGTGAACTGGCAAGTACAGAGCCCAAGCTCTCCCGCGAGCAGGGAAGAATCGATTTCACAATGAGCAGTGATGCCATTGATCGTCGCGTCCGCGGATTGTCGCCGTGGCCGGGAACCTTTACAAGCCTGGGTGGGGAAACCATGAAGGTCGGAAAGGTTGCTGCTGTGCAGATGGAAGGCAGGCCTGGCGAGATTCTTGTAGCAGACCCGATGAAAGGCCTGATCGTCGGATGCGGACAGGGCGCAGTCGAGCTCGTTGAGATCCAGATGCCGGGATCAAGGATGATGAATGCCCGGGATTACCTGAGGGGACATTCGATTACAGTCGGAACGATTTTTGGAGAATAATGGAATGACGGAAAAGAAGGAATTTGGAAGATCCGGCAATAGTGATGGATCTAAACAGAGGAATGATCGGAACAATCGTTCGTACGGGGAGCGAAGAGATGATCGACGCAGCAGCTTCCGTGATGGGAAGCGGGATGATCAACGCAGCAGCTTCCATGATGGACAGAGGGATGATCGACGCAGTAACTTCCATGATGGACAGAGGGATGATCGACGCAGTAACTTCCATGATGGACAGAGGGATGATCGGCGCAATTACTCTCATGATGGTCGGGAAGATGCCCGGAATAACTATGAGCGCGATGGAAAGTTTTCCCGTGGCGACAGTGATACGTTTAAGGGGAAAACCGGCTTCAAGGGAGATGCAGGGAAACCGAAATTCGACAGGAAGCAAAGGGAGCATGCCGGAGGAGAGAAACGACCCAGAACGGCCGCGAATCTTGACCCCAGACAGATTGCACTTGAAACACTCCTTGACGTTTCTGTTCGGGAGGCATATGCGCAGCTTGCACTGGAAAAGCGCTTGAAGCAGTCCAGACTGGATGCACGGGATACCGCCTTCATTACAAGGATGGTCTATGGGACAATTGAGCGCAGAATTACCCTTGATTATCAGCTGGATCAGATCATTGAGCACGATGGTGAGATTGAGCCCGTCATTAGGGAGATTCTCCGTATGGGTGCCTATCAGATTCTCTATATGGACCGCGTTCCGGATATGGCTGCAGTGAACGAATCTGTGCAGCTGACCCGCAAGATGAAAATGGGATACCTCGCTGGCTTTGTCAATGGTATCCTGCGGAATCTGATCCGTAAAAAGGACGAACTGGTCTGGCCGAAGCCGGAGGAGAATCCTGCACGCTATCTTTCGATCATGTTCAGTGCGCCGGTCGAGTTTGCAGAGATGCTGATTGATGAGTTTGGAGAGCATGAAGCGCTTGAAATTCTCAAATTCCGTCCGCAGAAGAACTATGAATCCATCCGCCCGAATCTTTTGAGATGCGATGAGGCAAGGCTTCGCCGTCTTCTTAATGATGATGAATTTGAGTATGAATCCGGGAAGGTTGATGGGACCCTGCGCGTCTATAATGCAGGAGATATGACCAAACTGCGTGCCTATGCAAACGGTCTCTTTGCCATTCAGGGCGAAAGCTCTGTTCTTGCTGCCAGGGCAGTGGAGGCAAAGCCGGGCCAGACGATTCTGGATGCCTGTGCTGCGCCGGGCGGAAAAACTGCCGTCATCAGCGAGATGATGCAGGATACCGGCAGGGTCTATGCCTGGGATACCCATGCACACCGCGTCCGGCTGATCAAGGGAACGGCAGAACGTCTGCATATTGAGAATATCCGGCCTGCCATGCGGGATGCAGCCATAGAGAGACCGACAATGCAGGAGACACTGGATGCGGCCATCATTGATGCGCCGTGCTCCGGCAGCGGAGTCATCGGAAACAAGCCGGATCTTAAATATCGGATTTCCAGGGAGGCGGTACAGTCTCTTTGCAAAACGCAGCAGGCCATCCTGAATGCGGTTTCGGATATGGTCAAAAAGGGCGGAACACTTGTCTATTCGACCTGCTCCATCTTTAAGGATGAAAATGAACAGCAGATTCGTTCGTTCCTTAGTACGCATCCGGATTTTTATGTCGAGTCCATTACATCACTTCTTCCGGATGACCTTAAGGAGCATGAGACACCGTATGGGCTTCAGCTTTTTGCACATCGGGATGATATGGATGGCTTCTATATCTGCAAAATGAAAAAGATGGATTTTGTATCTGTAAAATGAAAAAGAGGAAGGCATGAGCGAAAAGAAAGAATTGCTTTCGCTGGGAAAGGATGAGCTGGCTGAGGAACTGAAAGGACTGGGTCAGCCTGCCTTTCGTGCAAAGCAGCTTTTTGTCTGGCTGCATAAGGGAAAGCTGCCGGCGGAGATGATGAATCTGCCGCTTCCACTGCGTGAAACGCTGGCGGAGCAGTACATTTGCAATCCGGTTGAGATCATCGAGGAAAAGGTATCGAAAATTGACGGAACACGGAAGTTTCTCTATCAGCTCCCGGATCACCATCTGATCGAGGGCGTCCTGATGAAATATCATTACGGATATACGCTCTGCCTCTCTACGCAGGTGGGGTGTAAAATGGGTTGCCTGTTTTGTGCGTCCACACTTAACGGATGCATCCGGAATCTGACCGCAGGGGAAATGCTGGGGCAGATTCTGGCCGCCAACCGCCGCCTGCAGATGGACGAACCGGAGAGCAGTGTGGGCAACCTTGTTCTCATGGGAAGCGGAGAACCGTTTGATAATTATGAGAACGTTCTGAAGTTTCTGAGACTGCTGAAAGAGCCGGATGGCCTGTGTATCGGGATGCGCAGCATCTCACTGTCGACCTGCGGGCTTGTGCCTGAGATGAAACGATTTTCAAAGGAAGGGCTTCCGGTGACGCTGTCGCTTTCACTGCATGCACCCAATGATGCCATACGGAAGACGATTATGCCTGTTGCAAAGCGGTATTCCATGGAAGAGGTTCTCTCCGCCTGCAGATACTATGTAGCGGAGACGGGACGCCGGGTGATTTTTGAGTATGCGCTGATTCATGGCGTGAACGCCTCACCTGAGCATGCGAGAGAGCTTGCATCGAAAATTCGGAACCTTCAGTGTCATGTCAACCTCATTCCCCTCAATTCCGTTCCTGAACGCGGACTTCGGGGGGTTAGCGAAAAAGAAGTTCATATATTTATGGCCGAATTACAGAAGGCCAACATCTCCGTGACCCGCAGGCGGGAAATGGGAGATGATATCGAAGGGGCATGCGGACAATTGAGACGTCATTATCTCAATCTGGCAGAGTCCTGAAACGTTTTGGGTGGAGGATAGAAATGTACGGTATTCTTCGAACCGATAAAGGATTGGTGCGTCAGCTCAATGAAGATTCCGCCTGGATGGATGAAAGCAGCGAACTGTTTGCTGTTGCGGACGGCATGGGCGGGCATTTGGCCGGAGAGGTGGCCAGCGCATTTGCCATTGAAGAGATAAAGAAAATGGCAGAGGCGGGAACGGAATCAGACCTCATCGTGCTTGAAAATACCGTCAGGAATGCCAATCAGGTGATCCTGGATTATGCCAATACGCATCCGGAATGCCTCGGAATGGGAACCACATTGTCCGTTCTGTGGCATCATGAAACGTATGCATTTCTGGCGCACGTTGGAGACAGCCGCATTTACAGGCTGAGAAACGGAAACCTGGAGCAGATCACGAGAGATCATTCGCTTGTTGCGGAGCTGCTTCGGGGCGGACTGATTACAGCGGAGGAAGCCCGAGTTCATCCGAAGCGGAACATCATTACAAAGGCCCTTGGAACAGAGGG
This sequence comes from Clostridia bacterium, assembly GCA_017476605.1. Taxonomy (GTDB): domain Bacteria; phylum Bacillota; class Clostridia; order Christensenellales; family Aristaeellaceae; genus Ventricola. The sequence continues at coordinate 20,034 of JAFUZM010000058.1, read as the reverse complement.
AAACAATGATCCGGACATTCTTGCCGTAAGCTGGGAAAAGACGGATATCTGGCTTCTCTGTACGGATGGGCTGCATGGCATGGTCTCCGATGAGGAAATGCAGCGTATTTTGCTGTCATCGGCACCGGCAGCTGCTGCGGATGAGCTGCTCGCAGCGGCACTTTCTGCAGGTGGAACGGATAACGTGACATTTATTCTGTGTGGTGGGGAGGAATCTGTGTGGAAACAAGACTGATAGGGAAAATTGTCAGTCGCCGTTTCCGGATAGAAGAGGTGATTGGACGCGGCGGCATGTCCATTGTCTATCGCGCATTTGATCTTAAAACCCATCAGACGGTTGCAGTGAAGGTCCTTCGGGAGGAGTATGAGGGAGATTCCGAGTATCTGGAGCGATTTGAACGCGAGGCGGATGTCTGGCGCAGATTAAAGCATCCGAATATCGTCAATATGATTGCCTCGGGAACCGCCGGGGGTATCTCATACATCGCCATGGAATATGTCGACGGACAGACACTCAAGGAAATCATCACTGAAAAGGGAAAACTGCGCCAGGAAGAGGCGATACATTATGCGCTTCAGATTCTGGCTGCCCTGGGTCAGGCCCATCAGCGGGGAATCATCCATCGTGACATTAAACCACAGAACATGATGGTGACCCGGAATGGCCAGCTGAAAGTGACGGATTTTGGAATCGCCGGGGTCGCGGATACGGATACACTGACATCGGATGATTCTGTGATTGGATCCGTTCACTATTTTTCGCCGGAACAGGCCAAGGGTCTTCGTGCATCGGCGGCAAGTGATCTGTATTCTGTTGGCGTCATTCTCTATGAAATGCTCTGCGGAAAGGTGCCCTTTGAAGGGGAATCGGCGGTCTCAATCGCGATGAAACACCTGATGCAGGAACCGACGCCGATTTCCGAGTATCGGGCAGATGTAAGCCCGGCTCTTTCCGAAATCGTGTCGCGGGCGCTGAAGAAAAATCTGCAGGAACGGTATCAGAGCGCAGAGGAAATGACGCGCGATCTGCGTCGTGCTCTGCGCCATCCGGATGGGCGGTTCTTAAAACAGAAAAAAGCAGCGGCGCCAAGCACCGGAAAGGAAAAAGAGAAGAGAAGGATCTCACCGATCCTGCTTGCGATCATCTTCGTCCTGTTCCTGCTGATCGGCTATACAGGCTATTACCTCTATCAGTCCATCTTTGTTCTGGCAAGCGTTCCGGATGTCATCGGCTTTGAGCAGCAGGAAGCGGAGCAGATGATTGAGAGCGTCGGTCTGATTCCAAAAACCATTTCCGAGTATTCCGATGCGGCGGAGGATTCCGTGTTTACGCAGGAGCCTGCTCCCCATGAGGAGATTAAAAGAGGAGAGACGGTGACCATCCGGGTGTCTCTTGGAAAGGCCATCATCCCACGCCTTGTCAATTACTCGCTCAATGAGGCGATGGATATTGCCCTGGCACAGGGATTCGGGTCCGTAAGAACGGAATACATCGTGAGTGAGCTGATGAAAGGAACGGTGGTGACGCAGATTCCGGAGGCAGGCTCGCAGGCAAGCCTTGAGGATGAAATTACCCTGTTTGTTTCCGGCGGCCGTGTCATTGTGCCGGAGGTGGAGGGACTTAGAGAAGAGGAAGCAAAGCAAAGAATCGAGGAAGTCGGACTGACGGTTGGAAACATTGACCTCCTTGAGGTGGACAGCAACCGGATGGATGGTATCGTGCTTACCCAGTCTCTCAAAAAGTTCTCCTCGCAGTTCCCGGAAACGCCCGTGGATCTCAGCGTTGGTCATTATGAAAAGCGCCGGTTTAAATCCGAGGTACAAATAGATGCCTCCGCGCTTCCCGTCGGGACAAAGATTCGCATTACGCTTGTTGAGGATGATGGCAACGAGTACGATATGTATTCTGCAGAGAGGACGGAGAATACAACGATCATCACAGCTTCACTGAGAAGTGAAACCAGCGGTGAAAAGCATTGGCGTCTGTATCTCAATGGGAATTTTAAAGAGGATTATACCTCAGTGCTGCAGTGAGGCAATATGGATGGAATCATTGTAAAGGGAATCGGCAGTTTCTACGAGATTCTCTCGGGCGATAAAGAGTATACCTGCCGGGCGCAGAAAAAGCTCAGGCGAATCAGTGCCCCTGTTCCCGGCGATCATGTGCGCTTTGAACCGGGAACGGGCGAGGAAGACGGCTGGCTTGAGGAAATCTATGAAAGAAAAAATCAGCTGATCCGTCCTGCGGTAGCCAATGTGGATATGCTGGTTCTGGTTCTGGCACCGGTACCGCAGCCGGACATGATGCTGATTGAGCGGCTGCTTCTCTGTGCTGCAAAAGAAAAGATTCAGCCTGCAATTGTTGTCAACAAGAATGATTTGAATTCCTCGCTGCCGCAGCAGATCAGGGAAGAGTTTTCTGACAGTACACTGAGTGTTTTCAGCACCAGCACGGTATCGGGTACCGGAATAGATGAACTGTATATGGCGCTCAAAGGAAAGCTTTGCTGTTTTGCCGGACAGTCAGCGGTCGGGAAAAGCACACTTCTGAATGCGCTCTGCGGACTGAATCTTGAAACGGGCGGGCTCAGCAGGAAAACAGAACGCGGCAGACATACGACAAGACGGTCGGAACTGCTCATTGCAAATGGGCTTAAGATTATGGATACCCCTGGTTTTTCCCTGTTTGAAACGATTTCCATTGATCCGCAGGAGGTGCCGGAACTGTATCCGGAATATGCCGGCTTTGCGGATCGGTGCAAGTTTCAGCCGTGCATGCATGATCGTGAACCGGGCTGTGCGGTTCGGGCAGCGGTTGAGCACGGTGGTCTCAATCCGGTCCGGTATGAGCGGTATCGGAGTATCGTAAAGGAAGTACGGGATGCGTGGAAGGAGCGTTATCACTAATGGAAGTTGCGGGATCTTTGCTTGGCGCAAACCTTTTGAATCTGGAGGAGGATGTACGGCTTGCCGAGAAATGGGGCATTAAAATCCTTCATTTTGATCAGATGGATGGTCATTTTGTCCCGAACATTGCCTTTGGACCGGCCTTTGTGGCGGCGGTTCGCTCAATAACAACATGCTTTCTTGATGTGCACCTGATGCTGGACAATCCAAGAACCTATCTGGAGGATTACGTGAAGGCAGGAGCGGACAGCCTGACGATCCATGCGGAGATTCAGGATGATGTGCTCTCTGTTCTGAGGGAAATTCATGCCAGAAACTGCAAGACCTGTATCAGCATAAACCCCGAAACGGATCCGGCTGTGATTGAACCATATTTAAGTGAATGCGATATGGTGCTGGTGATGCTGGTACAGCCGGGATTTGGCGGGCAGGAAGCAAGGGCAGACTGCATTAAGAAGCTTCCTGTACTGAGAAAGATGATAGATCAGCTGGACCGCAGAATTCCCATTGAGGTGGACGGCGGGGTGAAGCTTCAGAACATTCATCCGATTCTGGATGCCGGCGCTGACATTCTGGTAATGGGAACCGGCCTGTACGGTGCCGAGGATCCGGAGGGCGTTGTGAGAGAAGTGAAAGGAGAACTGGATGCGCGCATTGCTCGTCTTGGGCGGTGACCTGCCGACAGAAGATCTTCTCAAGGAAAACGCCGGGCATTCGGATCTTGTGATTGCGGCCGACCGGGGAATGGAAGCATTCCTTGGAGTGGGGATTACCCCCGACATCTGGGTCGGCGATATGGATTCTGTGAATCCTGCGGTCCTTGCGATGGTAGAGGATAAACTGAATGTCCTGCGGCTTCCCTGCAGAAAGGATGATACGGATGGAGAGATTGCCGTGAAAACGGCGATTGAGCGCGGGTGCGATGACATCTGTATCCTTGGTGCCTGCGGTGGTCGATTGGATCATGCACTTGGAAATCTTGCTCTGCTGCGGTATGCCCAGTTGCATGGTGCCCATGCCGAGATCCTGGATGAGCGGGTAAGGATTGAAGCGGTGCAGGAGGAGCTCACAATTTGCGGGGAATCGGGCGATACCGTTTCCCTGATTCCGATGAGCACAGCTGAGGGTGTCACGCTTACGGGATTTTCGTATCCTCTTTGCGATGAGACACTTTATCCTTTTGAAACCCGTGGAATTTCAAATGTTCTGATCAGCGATACGGCGACGGTTCAGGTGAGGCAGGGAGTCGTATTCGCTTTCCATTATTATGCGTAAAGGACTCCGGACGATTGGTGAGGGACGGAACGATGACGATACGTGAGATGCTTGAGGAGCGTGAGCTTACACTCCTTTCCCCGCTGGCCCAGAAGAGTGCGGCGAGCCGTGGACGGAAAAAACCGGTGTCGAGCGATGACCTTCGAACGGATTATCAGCGAGACCGGGACAGAATTCTGCACAGTAAGGCATTCCGGCGGTTAAAGGGAAAGACGCAGGTGTTTTTATCCCCGGAGGGGGATCACTATCGGACGCGACTGACGCATACCCTTGAGGTAACCCAGGTGGCGCGTTCCCTGGCCCGGGGACTTCGGCTGAATGAAGATCTGACGGAGGCAATTGCGCTTGGACATGATCTTGGCCATACGCCCTTTGGTCATGCAGGCGAGAGCGTTCTAAGATCGGTGCTGCGCGAGGGCTTTGAACACAGACAGCAGAGCAGGCGCGTCGTTGAGGTGCTCGAAAAGGACGGAGAGGGACTGAATCTGACGTTTGAGGTCATCAACGGGATTGAGCACCACAGCGGTCCGGTGAGGCCACTTACTCTGGAGGGAAGCTGCGTGCATCTGGCGGATCGCATCGCGTATATCAATCATGACATAGATGATGCTCTCCGTGCGGGAATCATTGATGCAGAGGATTTGCCCCGCGCTGCAGTAAAGCGGCTTGGGGATACCCACGGCAAACGCATTGATACGATGATTAAGAGCGTCATTAAGAACTCCTATGACCGACCCGTCATCTACATGGAGGAGGATGCCTGGGACGCACTCCTTGAGCTGCGCAGCTTTCTGTTTCGATTCGTGTATTCCCGCGACTGGGCGGAGGGAGAAGCGGAGAAGACAGAGCACATTGTGCGGGAGCTCTTCTGGTATTTTACCCGTCACCCGACAGAGATGCCCAATGAGTACATTGAAATTGTATATCGGGAAGGAATTGAGCGCGCTGCGGCAGATTATGTGGCAGGAATGACGGATCGCTATGCAGTTTCTGTGTATGAACGTATATTTATTCCAACATTTTTTGGTAAGTAATCACAAATTTACTTTACACGCTTTACTTTAGCAGGAATTTCTGCCTGCGTGAACAATTTAAAAGTCAGGGAAGGGGACCTCTCCATCGTTTTGGATGAGGGCTCCCTGTTTTTCGCTGACAGAGATGCCCGCGTGTGCATAGGGATGTCCCTGCTTCGCAGACAGGAGATGGGTATGGCACAGTATTCACGTGTTTGGCTGGATGAACTGATAGATCGTACCGATATTGTTCAGGTCGTATCCCGGCATGTCCAATTAACAAAAAAGGGGAATCGATATTGGGGGTTATGTCCTTTCCACATGGAAAAGACAGCCTCTTTTTCTGTCAATCCCCAATGGCAGATCTATTATTGCTTTGGCTGTCATGCCTCCGGCGGCGTGATCAACTTTCTCATGGAAGTCGAGCATCTTGAGTTTAAGGAGGCAGTCGCGCAGCTGGCGGAGGATGCGCACGTTCCACTCCCGGAACATTTCCTCAGCAGTCAGGGAACAAGAGAGAATAATGAGGAACGCGAGCGGGTATACGAGCTCAACAAAGAGTATGCCAGATACATGCATGCGCAGCTTTGGGAACCGCAGAATGCGGGAATTCTTTCCTATTTTCATGACCGGGGACTCAATGACCATACGATTCGCCGTTTTGGCCTTGGTGCCTCTCCGGCAGGCGGAGATACCGGAACCCGGGCGATGATGAAGCTTGGATTTACCGAAAAAGAGCTGCTCCAGTCCGGCATTTCGCTTAAAAACGAGAACAGACTGTATGACATGTTTCGCGGACGGGCGATGTTTCCCATCATCAACGCCAGAGGACAGGTGCTGGGATTCGGCGGGCGCGCACTTGAGAAAAATCCGAGAAAATATCTGAATACCGGCGACACCATTGTCTTTAATAAGCGGTATGAAGTGTTTGCCGCCAATCTGCTTAAGAAAGCAAAGGGCCTCAAGCGCATCATCCTGACTGAGGGATATATGGATGTCATCTCCATGGTGCAGGCAGGCATTCAGGGTGTGGTGGCGACACTGGGAACGGCACTGACCATTGAACAGGCAAGACTGCTGAAACGGTATGCGCCGGAAATCTGGGTATCCTATGACGGCGACTCCGCAGGACAGCATGCGATTTTACGCGCGCTCGATATCTTTGAGTCGGAGCATGTCCCGGTACGCGTCCTGGATTTTCCAAACGGAATGGACCCGGATGAGTATGTACGGGCATATGGAAAAGAAGGACTTGACACGCTGGTTCCGGTGAATGCGGTGACCTATCGGATGCTTCGCGAAGCAGAAAAGCACGATATGTCCACGCAGGAGGGACGAACGGCATATGCCATTGCGTGTGCAAAGTTTCTTGTGTCGGTCACAGAACCGGTGGAACTGGAAAACTACGTGCAGCAGCTCATGCTTGAAACCGGCTTTCCGCGGGACGTTCTTCTCGCACAGATCGGAAGGACGGAGCTTTTATCAAACGAGAAGCAGGCAACGTTTAAACGTGAGGCGCGCCCACTGCAGATGCATGCTGATGGCGTGGATCTTACGATTGACAATGCGGAAAAGCAGCTGCTTGTTTTCCTTGTTTCAGGGGCAGGTAAGGACATCATCCGTGCTGAGGATTTCATCACCTCGGAAAATCAGGAAATTGCAAAAATGCTCCTTTCAGGGAAGAGCGTTTCGGTAATTCTCGATGAAATTGATGATGAACAGATGAGAGGTCGTTTTGTTCGCGTGATAGAGGATATGCCCCAGATGGCAGATCAGGATCAGGTGGAGGCAATCAATGAATGCCTTTCTGTACTGAAGGACAAAAAGCTGGATATGAAAATTGCCAAAATGAAAGAAGATATGAAGACGCTGCAGGGGCAGGCAAGAACGGAGGCTTTATCAGCAATCATGGAGCTCATCAAGATCAAGAGTTCAAAAGGAAAGGACGGCGAACAGTATGGCACTTAATCGGGAGCAGGTTCAACAGAAGGTTAGGGAGATTCTGGATTCAGCCAAAAACGAGAAAAAGACATTGACGTATCAGGATGTGATGACGAAGCTCGCAGACCTGGAAATTGATGCAGAGGCGATCGATGCCGTTTTTGAAACACTCGAATCGGAAGGGCTCAGTCTTGTCAATGCCTCCAAGAACGAAACAACCAGTGCTGTACCGGAGGAGGTTGCCCCGGAACGGGAGGATCTCAGTGTTCCTGAAGGCGTAGGGGTGGACGATCCTGTTCGCATGTACCTGAAGGAAATCGGCAAGGTTCCCCTTCTGACCGCTGAGGAAGAGATTCAGATTGCAAAGCAGATGGAAATGGGCGGAGAGGTTGCCAAGGAGGCCAAGAAAAAGCTTGCCGAGGCGAACCTGAGACTCGTTGTCTCCATTGCAAAGCGGTACGTTGGCAGGGGAATGCTCTTCCTTGACCTCATTCAGGAAGGAAACCTGGGTCTCATCAAGGCGGTTGAGAAATTCGACTATACCAAGGGATACAAGTTTTCAACCTACGCCACATGGTGGATCCGTCAGGCAATCACAAGAGCTATTGCTGATCAGGCGAGGACCATCCGTATTCCCGTACACATGGTGGAAACCATCAATAAACTGATCCGCGTCAGCCGTCAGCTGCTGCAGGAAAACGGCCGTGAGCCGACGCCTGAGGAAATTGCCGAGGCCATGGGCATCACGGTGGAGAAGGTCCGCGAAATTATCAAGATTGCGCAGGAACCGGTCTCTCTTGAAACGCCGATCGGCGAGGAAGAGGATTCCCACCTTGGCGACTTCATTCAGGATGAGGACGCACCGCCGCCGGCAGAGGCTGCCTCATTCATGCTGATGAAAGAGCAGCTGATGAGCGTACTCAACACGCTGACGCCGCGCGAAAAGAAGGTGTTGTCTCTGCGCTTTGGCCTCGAGGATGGCCGTCAGAGGACCCTTGAGGAGGTCGGACAGGAGTTTAACGTAACGCGTGAACGCATCCGTCAGATTGAAGCCAAGGCGCTTCGCAAGCTCCGTCATCCGAGTCGCAGCAAGAAACTGAGAGATTACCTTGAATACTGATCGTGAGCGTTCAGCTGATGGGAAATGGGAACAGAGCGAGGACATTGCCTCGCTCTTTTTTGAAAGGAAGAACATGGGTCATTCGAAAAAACCGCTGGATGCAAGACTTCGTGCAGCAGCGGATATGGTGCTTGAGGCAATTCATGATATAAGCATGCCATGTGTTGCCGATATCGGCTGTGATCATGGGTTTGTAACCGCCTATCTGATCCGTCAACGGCCGGATATTCATATGATTGCCTCCGACATCAGTGAGGCATCTCTAAAAAAGACTGAAATTCTGCTTTCGCAGACCGGCCTGGATCAAAACGTCGAGGTCATCTGCGGAGACGGGCTTAAGGTGCTTGAGAGCAAAAAGGCAGATGCGGTTTTAATTGCCGGCATGGGTGGCGAGACCATACGGCAAATTCTTGAGGAAGGGATTGACTACTGTGCCTCTGCGGACCTGTTTCTCCAGGCCAATACGGATGTGCCATTGTTGCGCGAGGGACTTGCCGGAATCGGACTTGGCATTGCCCGGGAATCCTTCCCGGAGGCAGGAGGCAGGCGCTATGTCATCATAGAGGCCAGTAAAAAGGCAGAGGTGCTTTCGTCACCGGAGTCCTGGCTTCTTGGAACGGCGGTAAATGGCATCTCCTCTCAGGGCCAGCGGGCTTATCTCACGCGGATGCTGGAGCAGATGCGAGGAACGCATGCAAAGCTCATGGAATCCGGCACGAAACGTTCACAGGCAAAGGTGCCTGAAATCGAGAAAACCATAGAGATATTGGAGCGTGTTTTATTATGAAATGCACCGTTACGGATCTTGCATCCATTGTCAATGAAATTGCACCGTTTGAACTGGCGGAGGAATGGGACAATGTCGGCATTCTTCAGGGATACCGGAATGCAGAGGTATCCCATATCCTGGTTGCACTGGATATCACGGAGGAGGTGCTTGAGGAAGCCATTCAAAAGGAATGCCAGTGCATCGTTACGCATCATCCCTTCATGTTCAGGCCGATTCAGCGACTCACGGATGAGACCAGAGAAGGCCGCATTATGCTTAAGATGGCCGCAGCACAAATTGCCCATATCGCAGCGCATACCAATCTGGATGCGGCGCCGGGCGGTGTGAACGATACACTGCTTGAAACAATTGGCGCGAGGAATATCCGGGGCGAGGGATGCATCCGGGTGGGCGACATTCCGGAAATGTCCTTTGGAGTCCTGGCAGATCATGTCCGGGATGTGCTCAAAGCGCAAATCAGAACATATGGAGAGCGAGAGAAGCGCTGTCATGTTATTGGCTGCTGCAGCGGCGCGGGAAGCGATGAGTACAAAGAGGCAATGAAGCTTGGGGCGGACTGCTTTTTGACAGGAGAGGTACGCCACAATATTGCCCTGGATGCGCTTCATGATGGCTGTCCGATGATTGAGGGTGGTCATTATGAAACGGAACGCATCATCTGTCCGGTTTTAACAGGGGCTTTACAAAAAAGATTGGATGAATTAGAATATCAGGCGACTGTCTATTGTTCTGATTGTAATCTGCTGGGGTAATCCCGGTGTAATCATTGCAAAGAAAACTTTTTCGGATAGACTCCTTTCTGAAACAGTAAACTATATCACGAGGAGGAAAAGAACTTGGAACAGTATGAACTGATCTGGAAATACCAGCAAGTTGACATGGAGCTGGAACGATACGAAAAGGAGATGCGGAATAACGGCAATCGGAAAGAGCTGATTCGCTATCGTGATTTCCTGCTTGAGCAGCAGAATGCGCTCAAGAAAATTGAATCTGATGTAGATATCATGAGCGACCGCATGGAAGCTCTGGTGGATGAGGTAGAGCGGCTCACCAAATCGGTTTCCGATATTCGTTCCCAGCTGAGCACAAATCCACCGCAGAATCATGAAAAGGCACAGGAGCTGGTTTCAACCGTTCAGAAACTGCTGGCGAAGATTTCCCGGTATGATGGAGAAATTGCAAAGCTTCGCAAGGATGCCGATTCGAGAGACAGGATGCAGCGCGAGGTTCGCGTACGTGCGGCAAAGGCGCGTGCGGAATTTGACCGCATCAAGGCGATCTATGATGAGGAATTCAAGGAAGCTTCAAAGACGCTTGAGCAGTTAAAGCAGAAAGTTGCCGCGGAATCAGCCGGAATCGACAAGAGTCTGCTCGAAAAATATGCAACGATCAAGCGGCACTCCTCACCGCCGATTACAAGAATTCGCGAGGGACGCTGTGGCGGCTGTAACATGCAGCTCCCTGCCGCAGATATGAACAAGATTCGCACAGGCGAACCGTATGTGGAATGCGAGAACTGCGGGAGAATCATCCTCGTAAAGTAAGGATGCCTGCGCTGACTGAAACGGACCGGTTTTTCGCAAAAGGATGCATGCGCCGGAGGCGGCCTTCTGTACAGATGGCCTCCGTGGAACATTTCTTTTCAAAATAGCTGCGCGCATCTTGATTAATCGCGTCAATTCATGTAGAATCTACACAGTGAGGTTACCGGACGGTTGCGCATTTATGTGAGGAAAGTCCGAGCTCCACAGGGCAGGATGCCGGGTAACACCCGGCGGAGGCGACTCCAGGGAAAGTGCAACAGAGATATACCGCATGGAAACATGTAAGGGTGGAAAGGCGAGGTAAGAGCTCACCCGAAATCAGGCGACTGATTTTCGCTGTAAACCCCATCCGGAGCAAGAAACGAAAGAACGCTTGAGACGGCCCGTCAAGTTCTCAGGATTTCGCTGGAGCCTGTTGGTAACAGCAGGCCAAGATAGATAACCGTCGATTACAGAACTCGGCTTATAGGTTACACTCACTTAAGGCGGCTTTGCCGCCTTTTTATTATTGAGACGTTTTTCGGAGGAAACATGAACGAATCCGGATATATCACCATCGGGAAAGAGGCAAGTGCGGAATTCATTATCCATAAGTCAAGGTTTATCGGGTATGCCTGCCCATGCAGTGATGAAGCAGAAGCACTTGAGTTTCTTAAAAAGATCCGCACGAAGCACTCGGATGCAACGCACAATTGCTATGCCTATGTGATCGGACGAAACCAGGGAATCATGCGATACAGTGATGACGGGGAACCCGGGGGAACGGCGGGAATGCCGATTCTGGAGGTCATGCGAAAGCGCGGCATTGTCAACTGCTGTGTTGTGGTGACCCGGTATTTTGGCGGAATCCTGCTTGGCGCAGGTGGCCTTGTACGGGCGTATTCCCAGGGCTCCCGCGATGCGCTGAATGCAGCCGGGGTCATTCGCATGACCCTTTCGGATCGCTATCTCCTTGAGGTGGATTATTCCACCTGGCAGCGCCTTCAGTATCGGCTAAAGAGTGCACCTGTGATCATTGAGAATACCGAGTTTGAGACAACGGTGCTGTGCACGCTGCTGATGGAGAAAGAGAAAACGGAAATGCTCCTTGACGACTTTACGAAGCTGACAGAGGGTCGAATCGAGTACCTCTATGAGGAGTCTCTGTTCTATCCGTGGCCCCAGGGAGAGGAAACGGAAAATGGAGAGTGATCCTGCCAGAAGGTATTTGGCAAAGAAGGATATTATTTACAGAAAATAAACTCATAACTGAGTTTTCTGGAGGAAAAGTTCCTACCGCCTGAGCAGCTGGCGTACCATTGAATTCTGTGATACCATTCAACTCCTACATAGACAGGTGCTTTCCAATCCAGACTATCACTTGCAGTGGCAACAAAAAAAACGCACAAAAAGCGAGAGAGAGCGGAAAATGAAAAAAATTCCTCTTGCAAATGCGTTCTCTGTGTGATACCATATTGCGGAAAACGCACCCGGGTCCATATACAGTTCCTGCCTGAAAAGGTCACTGTAAAGAAGGATGCGGGGAGGGTTTAAATTTAAGGAGGTTTTATTTTTATGGCAGTTATTTCTATGAAGCAGTTGCTTGAAGCTGGCGTTCATTTCGGACACCAGACCCGTCGCTGGAACCCGAAGATGGCTCCGTACATCTTCACTGAGCGCAATGGTATCTATATCATTGACCTTCAGAAGACCGTTCGCAAGATCGACGATGCCTATGCATTCGTCCGCTCCGTTGTAATGGAAGGAAAGAGCGTTCTTTTCGTCGGCACCAAGAAGCAGGCTCAGGAGTCCATCGAGGCTGAAGCAAAGCGCTGCAACATGTTCTATGTAAACAATCGTTGGCTTGGTGGCATGCTGACCAACTTCAGAACCATCAAGGGAAGAATCGCCCGCCTCAACGCCATTGATGAGATGGAAGCCCGCGGCGACTTCGAAGTGCTCCCCAAGAAGGAAGTCATCAAGCTCCAGCATGAGCGTGAGAAGCTCCAGGAGAACCTTGGCGGCATTCGCGAGATGAAGAATCTGCCTGGCTGCCTGTTTGTCGTTGACCCCAGAAAAGAGCACATCGCTGTTGCTGAGGCACGCGCACTCAATATTCCTATCGTTGCTATCGTTGATACCAACTGCGATCCGGACGAGATCGATTATGTCATCCCTGGCAATGACGACGCCATCCGCGCTGTCAAGCTGATTGCCGGCAAGATGGCAGACGCCGTTCTTGAAGGAAAACAGGGTGAGCAGTCCGAGCCGGACGCTGAGCCCGCTGTGTAAGTTGTGAGACGATAAGGAGGAAAATGGAATGGCAGTTACAATTTCTGCTGCTCAGGTAAAAGAGCTGCGCGAGCGCACTGGCGCTGGCATGATGGATTGCAAAAAGGCACTGATCGAGTGCGAAGGCGATATGGACAAGGCGATTGATTTTCTCCGTGAAAAGGGACTCGCTGCCGCTGCCAAGAAGGCAGGCCGTATTGCTGCTGAGGGCATGGTTGACGCTTTTGTTGACGAGAATGGCGTTGGTGTTGTGATCGAAGTGAACTGCGAGACAGACTTCGTTGCCAATACAGATCGTTTCAAGACTCTCTGCCGTGATTTTGCACGTCATGTTGCCAAGTGTGCTCCTGCCAATGTCGACGAGATGCTGGCTCAGACCTTCTATGCCGACAACAACAAGACCGTCAATGACCTGATTGGTGAGGCGACGGCGTCCATCGGTGAGAAGATTTCTGTCCGCCGTTTTGCCCGCTTCGTTCCTGCTGCCGGCTTTGTTGACACATATGTACACATGGGCGGCCGTATTGGTGTTATGGTTGAGATGGCCACTGCGGATGTTTCCGATGAAGTGAAGACCATGAGCCATGACCTCACCATGCATATCGCAGCAGCGAATCCGTCTTTTGTACGCCGTGATGAGGTTCCGACGGACAATCTCGATAAGGAGCGCGAGGTTCTCACCCAGCAGGCTCTCAACGAGGGTAAGCCGGCAAAGATCGTCGAGCGCATGGTCGAGGGACGTATTGAGAAGTACTACAAAGAGGTTTGCCTGCTTGAGCAGCCCTTTGTAAGGGATCCGGACATCACCGTTGAGAAGATGCTCGACGGCAAGGCGGATGTTGTTCGCTTTGTTCGCTATGAGCGCGGTGAAGGCCTTGAGAAGCGTCATGACGATCTGGCTGCTGATATCGCTGCAGAACAGGCAAAAATGAAGAAATAATTGTAGAAAAGGCATGCTCTTTGCATGCCTTTTTTCAAAAAGGAGTGGGAATATGCTCTATCGTCGTGTGTTAATTAAACTGAGCGGAGAAGCGCTGGGAGACCATGGCAAGCTCTTTGACTTTGAACAGATTAACCGAGTGGCTGCTGCGATTTCCGAGCTTTATCAGACGGGAACACAGATTGCACTTGTGATCGGTGCCGGAAACATCTGGAGAGGGCGTCAGGGACCGGCTGCTCAGATGGAAGCGGTCCGCGCGGACCATATGGGCATGCTGGGAACCGCGATTAACAGCATCGCCATGCAGGATGCGCTGATTCATGCAGGTGTTCCTGCACGTGTCCTTTCTGCAGTCGACATGAATCGCTTTCTTGAATCCTACACTCATGATCTTGCAGTTCGGTATCTTGAGGAAGGGAATGTCGTCATTTTTGCATGCGGGACAGGAAACCCGTTCTTCTCTACAGATACGGCTGCTGCGCTTCGCTCGGTTGAGATCGGAGCAGATGCCATTCTGCTTGCCAAAAATGTGGATGGTGTCTATGACAGCGATCCGCGTCTTAATAAGGATGCGAAATTCCTGCCTGACCTCACCTATGGAGAGGTCATCAGCCGCGATCTCAAGGTGATGGATGCAGCAGCAATTACAATCTGCCGCGAAAATCGCATTCCATCCATTCGGGTCTTTGGACTGGATGACCCAAGAAATATTCTGCGCGTGATTGAGGGAGAGGAAATCGGAACGACGGTCCATCCGTAATGATCAGCATGGCTTCTGCCATGCTTTTTTGATATCTGCATGCAATCGGCGAAGTCAAAAAACAGGGACTTGCCAAGAAATGGCCGGTGTTGTACAATATGAACAACTAATATAGTGTCAAAAGAGGAGGGGTAATATGCCTACCACACGTATTCTGGAAACCGCAAAGGAAAAAATGGAAAAAACGAAGAATGTCCTTCGTGCAGATCTTATGGCGATTCGGGCAGGACGTGCGAATCCGCAGCTCCTTGACCGGATTACCGTTGACTATTACGGATCACAGACACCGCTTAAAAACGTTTCAAACATCTCCGCACCTGAACCGAGAGTTCTGCAGATCAATCCCTGGGACGCCAAGATGGTGAAGGAAATCTGCCGCTCCATTCAGGCAAGCGATCTTGGACTCAATCCCTCTACGGATGGCAAGGTCATTCGTCTGGTTTTGCCTGAGCTTACGGAAGAGCGCCGCAAGGAGCTGACAAAGGTCGTAAGGAAGACATCCGAGGAAAGCAAGGTCGCTGTTCGTTCCATTCGGCGCGATGCTGTTGAGCAGGTGAAGAAGATGAAGAAGAACAGCGAGATTACAGAGGATGATCAGAAGAAGGCTGAGGAGGATATCCAGAAGATTACCGATGCAGCCATCAAGGATATTGACAAGATCAATGCCGAGAAAGAAAAAGAGATCATGGACGTGAAATGATCCCGGGAACACTCTGTCAAAGCGCATGGCAAATGGCCAAAATGTGCGGGATTAGGCAATACTTCTGGCGAGGCAATGCCTCGCTTTCTATTTAAGGTAGAGGTTTGAATGCAGCAGGAAAAAGGGATACTGGATAAAGAGAAGCTTCCAAGGCATGTGGCCATCATCATGGACGGGAATGGACGCTGGGCCAAAAAAAGGAATATGCCGCGCACCTTTGGGCATAAAGCAGGTGTCGAGGCACTGCGCGAGATCATCAAAATGTCGGATGAAATCGGAATTGAATACCTGACCATTTACGCCTTTTCAACCGAAAACTGGAAGCGCTCGGCGGAGGAAGTCGGTGCGCTCATGGGGCTGCTCCTTGAGTACTTTACAAAGGAACTTGAGGAGCTGCACCGTAAGAATGTCCGAATCCGGATTCTCGGGGATATTGACGGCATGCCAAAAGGAACGGAGCGGCAGCAGCTTGCTCTCCATCGGGCAATTGACCGGACCAAAGAGAATACCGGGCTTACACTGAACATTGCGCTTAATTATGGCGGACAGCAGGAAATTCTGCGTGCAGCGAAAAGCATTGCGTTGAAGGCCGTAAACGGAGAGGCGGATCCGACGCAGCTGACAAAGGAAGCGTTTGAACAGGAACTGTTTACCCATGATGAACCCCCTGTAGACTTTCTGATTCGAACGAGCGGTGAATTCCGCCTCAGCAATTTCCTGCTGTGGCAGTGTGCCTATGCAGAGTTCTATATTACAGATGTTTTATGGCCGGATTTTAACAGGGATACATACCGTGATGCGCTTCTGGCCTATGCCGGAAGAGACCGCCGGTTTGGCGGTGCATAGGATCACGGGGGAAGGATGAGCTGCCCATGAAAAAGAGGATTATCACCGCGTGTATCGGTATTCCTTTTCTCATTTTCTGTCTGGTAGTCCGTGGATGGTTTGCGGAGATTGTGATCGCTGCGCTTACACTGATTGGACTGTATGAGTGCAACCGTGCATTAGGAGCAGCAAACCATGTGGTCTTTCCATGGGGTGGATATATCGGAGCGGTACTGTCGCTTCCGCTGTCCTGGCTTCTGGGCATACGAAACCCTATACTCCTGGTTTCTGCTTCCATCGTGATCACGATCACCGGATGCATTTTCAGCAGCAAACCGAGCTTTGTCGACGCTGCAGCGTCGCTGCATCCCATCTGCACCTGTCTTCTTCCGTTTCTGATGATGGGAATGCTGCTTAATTCCACCTACGGACGTGTTCCCGGCATTGCACTGGTTACGATGTCTTTTGCGATTGCCTATTGCGGGGATGCCGCTGCCTATTTCGGGGGCAGGGCATTTGGCCACAGGAAGCTCTGCCCGGAACTCAGCCCCAAAAAGACGGTGGAAGGAGCGATCTTCTATTTTATCGGCAGCACAGTCGGAGCTCTGATCGTCCGCTTTGTATTTGTCTATTGCTTTAAGCAGGCGATGCCGGGAATTCCCGCAGCCATTGTGCTGGGTATTCTGGGCGGATTTGCCGGACAAATCGGAGATCTGAGCGCCTCGCTTCTTAAGCGGTACAGCGGGATCAAGGACTACGGAAATATTTTGCCGGGGCACGGCGGCGTCATGGACCGCTTTGACAGCGTATTGTTTACCATTATTGTGCTTTATTGCTATACACTCTTATTGAAGTAGGAAAAGAACGGGTATGAAAAAGATTGCAATTTTGGGATCCACCGGGTCGATCGGGACACAGGCACTGGATGTTGTTTCGCAGCATCCGGATCGCTTCCAGGTTTCGGCTATTGCGGCAAACCAGTCTGCGGAGCGCCTTTATGAACAGGTACGCCAGTTTAAACCGGCGATTGCAGCGCTGAGAACCGAACCCAGGGACATGCCTGAGGATGTAAAAAAAGGGACCGAATGGTTTTTCGGAGAGGACATTTTAACGAAGATTCCTGAGATCACGGATGCTGAGGATGTACTCGTCAGCGTTGTCGGAATTGTCGGACTCTCTGCTGTCATGGCCTCTCTTAACTGCAGAAAAAATGTGCTGCTGGCCAATAAGGAACCCCTGGTTGCGGGCGGTGAGCTGGTGATCGCTGCAGCGAAGGCCAATGGGTGTAATCTTTATCCCGTCGACAGTGAGCACAGCGCCATTTTCCAGTGCCTTGAGGCGGCTGGCCCCAATAAGCCGGTTCGGCTCCTGCTGACGGCCAGTGGTGGGCCGTTCCGTACCTTTGATAAACCGCAGATCGACTGCGCAACAAAGGAACAGGCTCTGAAGCATCCCAACTGGCATATGGGGAGAAAGATTACGATTGATTCTGCCACGATGATCAATAAAGCGCTTGAGGTAATTGAAGCGCGCTGGCTTTTTGACATGCCTGCTCAAAAAATAGACGTTCTTGTTCATCCTCAGAGTGTCATCCATTCCATGGTGGAATTTCAGGATGGCGCAGTTCTGGCGCAGCTGGGCACACCGGATATGCGGATTCCCATTCTCTATGCAATGGCGTATCCGGAACGCCTGACGACCGGAAGCAAAGGGGTCGATTTCTTCTCGATTTCTGCGCTTACATTTGAAAAGCCGGATATGGTGCGTTTCCCCGGTCTTCGCCTTGGCTATGATGCACTTGGCGTTGGGGGAACGATGCCCGCCGTTCTGAACGGAGCAAATGAGGTTGCAGTTGCGGCCTTCCTGGAGGATCGGATAAAATTCGGCGGGATTTCGCGTCTGGTTGAGGAAGTCATGAATGAGGTTCCGGCGCAATTCTCGCCCGGGCTTGACGATGTCCTTGAAGCGGATCGGGTTTCAAGGGCGCATGCAAAAACACTATTGGCATCAGGCAGGTTTTAACAGCCTGCCTTTTTTTGGAGGAAAGGAATGTATATCATCTGTGCGCTCCTGCTGCTGAATGTCCTGGTCATTGCTCATGAGGGAGGACATTTTTGGGCAGCAAGATTATGTGGAATTGAAGTTGAGGAATATGCAGTTGGTATGGGCCCTCTCCTGTTTCAGAGAGTGACCAAGCGGAATACGAAAATTTCTCTTCGGCTGTTCCCCATTGGCGGATACTGCATGTTCTATGACGAGGACACGGATGGGGACAGTGAATTGTCCTTTAATCGGAAACCGGCATGGAAGCGTCTCATCACCGTTCTGAGTGGACCGGGCATGAATTTTCTTGTCGCGTTTCTTGCCATTGTGATTTATCTGAGTGCATTCGGACTGAACAGCACGGTGAATCGGGTGGCCGCAGTTGAACCCAATGCAGCGCAGGCCGGACTTCTTGTAGGCGATACCATCACGGCAGTCAACGGACAGAAGACGTCCTCGGCCGCGGATATTTCATCTGCCATTATGCAGTCGGAGGGGGAGGCGATCACCCTGACGGTAGATCGAAAGGGCGAGGAACAAACCCTCTCCATTTCACCGTTCTTTGACAGTGAGCTGGATCGCTGGCGCGTTGGATTTACCTTTGGTCAGGAACGTGTCCGCCTCTCTCTCCTCAAGAGCATTCCGTTTTCGGTCTCCTATAATATGGAGAGTGCGACGGTCATTGTCGATACCCTGCGTGGGCTGATCACGCGCGGGGATGGCGTTGATGAGGTGACCGGACCGGTAGGAACGGTCTATGTGATCTCTGAGGTGACAAAAGAAGGTGGAATTGATATCGTTTTTGAACTGCTTGTGCTGATCAGTGTCAATCTGGGAATCATGAACCTTCTTCCCATCCCAGGCCTGGATGGAAGCCGAATTCTTTTCCTTCTCGTCGAGATGATTCGAAGAAAACCCATTAACCGCGAGCTTGAAGGCCGCATTCACATGATTGGCTTTGCACTTCTCATGGCGCTTATGTTCCTGCTGACCTATAAAGATATTTTAAGAATTTCCACCGGTTTCTTTGGACGCTGAGTATCCGGAAATGGCGATGATTGCGAAATGGAGGCATGACGTATGAAAGTAACCAGACAGGTAATGGTGGGCAATGTTCCGATCGGAGGAGGTGCTCCGATTTCCGTTCAGTCAATGACGAATACGGATACAGCGGATGTTGCCTCAACGCTGGCTCAGATCGAGGCACTTGCTGCCTGCGGCGCAGACATTGTGCGCGTTTCTGTATACAATGAAGCTTGTGCAGAGGCGGTAAAGACGCTGGTAGAGAAAAGTCCTGTTCCATTGGTCGCCGATATCCATTTTGATTATCGGCTGGCCGTTCGTTCCATCGAAAACGGCATTCATAAACTGAGAATCAATCCGGGCAATATCGGCGGAGAGGAAAAGGTAGCGATTCTTGCCGATTGTCTCCGCATGCATCATATCCCCGTTCGTATCGGCGTGAATTCCGGTTCTGTGGAAAAGGAAATCCTGCGCAAATACGGTGGCCCGACACCGGAGGGAATGGTGGAGAGTGCACTGATGCACGCGAGGATGCTCGAAAAGCATGGCTTCTCTGACATGGTGCTCTCTATGAAGGCAAGCAATGTAAAAAACACCGTCCAGGCGTATCGAATCGCCAGTGAACGGTGTGATTATCCGCTGCATGTGGGTGTTACGGAGGCGGGCCTTCCGGAGCAGGGGAAAATAAAGAGTGCGATTGGCATCGGAACGCTGCTGATGGAGGGCATCGGGGACACGATCCGCGTAAGTCTTACCGGAGATCCGTGCCTTGAGCCGCCGGCTGGCATTGAAATTCTCAAATATACCGGAATCCGGGATGACAGCCTGGAATTTGTCAGCTGTCCGACCTGCGGCAGAACCTGCATTGATGTTGCGGGCATC
>JAFUZM010000004.1 GCA_017476605.1 Clostridia bacterium | reverse complement strand
GTGGTCAAGTGTGCCGGAACAGAGGCTTTTCAGATGTACGGGAAAGTGCCGGAGTCGGACATTGTGGAATGCCCTCTTCGCAAGGCTCATATTCACAGCTTTGACCTGACGGGGAAAATGCTTGCCTACTTTATGAATACCGCCATCGGGAAACGGCGGGGAATCCGCCCGAGGCTGTATCTGGCGGAGCCGGGCGGACTTGCCCCCTCGGAGCGGCACGCGCTGCTGGATGCCCTGATAGATGCCGGTGCACGATCCGTCATTGAGGTGGATGAATGCGTGGCCAGCGCCATTGGCGCCGGCCTTCGGATTGACCAGCCATATGGTCGCATGATCGTTGATATCGGGGCAGCCAGAACCAATATTGCAGTGTTTTCTCTTGGCCATCAGGTGATGTGGCATGTTGAGGACTTCGGCGGCGACCAGTTTGACTGGGCGGTGACCGAATTTTTGCGCAGGAAACATAACTTGCAGATCGGGGGACGGACGGCAGAGGAGATCAAGATTGATCTCGGTACAGCAAAGCTGCGGGACGTGGCACGCAGCCGGGAAGTCTTTGGGCGTGCCATGCTGGCCGGACTTCCCCGCTCTGTCAAGATCACGTCGGATGACGTAAACGAAGCGCTGGACATGCCGATTCGTGACCTGATCAACCGCATTCATCGGTTTATTGAGCAGATGCCGCCGGAGCTGGCCAGTGACATCTTTGACGAGGGCTTCACCATTACCGGAGGTGGCGCCAAGCTGTATGGCATTGACGACCTCCTTTCAGAGCAGCTGCGCATCAAGGTCAGTCTGGCAGAGGAGCCGGAGCTCTGTGTGGCACACGGCCTGCTGGAGCTCATGAGCGAACCGGAGCTCTATGATAAGATTGAACTCAAGTCAAAGATTGGTGCGCAGACCTCAGAGGAATGACAAGGGATAACCGGGATGCGTTCAATCGTCATTATGGTGAGGACAAAGGAACAAATCCCGAAAAGCGGGACCGACGAAAGAGGATAGGAGGGCATATGAAACGACTTCTTCTTTTGCTTATGCTTCTTTCATTGCTGTTTTTACTGACAGGCTGTTTCGTATCGCCGGATCCGACCCTGGAACCGCTTGAGATCAACCCGGATCCGGTGCCTTTCGGAACGATGCAGCCGCTTCCGACATCTTTGTCAACGGAAACACCGACACCGGAGCCCACCACGACGCCGGATGATTGGCAAAACAGCGATCAGAGCACCTGGGAGGACTGGACAAAGGGTGTACTCCTTACGGCGACGCCCCGGGTGGCGGCGACAGCAGCCCCGGATGCCAGTACGTGGGAAACCTCCACAACGGATTACAATGCGGGATACCCTGTGCTCCGACTTGGATCTGAGGGGACGGATGTCTCGGATTTGCAGTCCCGGCTGACGGAGCTTCGGTATTACACGGGCGTCATAGATGGTCGCTACTCCGCCGAGACACAGCAGGCGGTCACAGAGTTTCAGCAGAAAAACGGTCTGAATGCAGATGGCATTGCCGGACGGCAGACCCAGGACCTCTTGTACTCCAGCAGCGCACTGGCAAAGGTGATCAGCGCAACGCAGGATAACGAAGGGTATCTGCTGCTTAAGCAGGGGAACTCCGGGCTTGAGGTGCGGAAACTGCAGGCACGGCTGGCAGAGTTGGGATATTATTCCGGCGGAACAGATGGGGTCTATGGTCAGAGCACAACGGATGCGGTAAAGGCCTTCCAGAGAGCCAACGGACTGTCGGCGGACGGACAGGCAGGGACGCAGACTCAGACAAAGCTGTATTCTGCGACCGCAGCGTATGCCAGCACGCCCGTGACGACGGCGGATCCGACCGCGATGCGCTCCCTGTCCCTCGGTATGACGGGGAATGATGTGTATGCTCTTCAGGAGCGCCTGATTGAGCTTCGCTATCTCAGTGGCATGGCAGATGGTGTATACGGTGAGGAAACACAGAACGCAGTCTATGCCTTCCAGAAAAACAACAATCTGACTCCGGATGGAACGGCAGGCACCAATACGCTGAAGCGGATTTTCGGTTCAGCAAAGGCGGCGACCGGCACGACCCCTTCACCGGTACCGGCCGGTGCTACTGTGCTGCACGAGGGGGATACCGGTGAGGCCGTCTACAACATGCAGGCCCGGCTGTTTGAGCTCGGATATTTCAGCGGACGAATTGATGGCCGTTTTGGTGCAGATACAACAGAAGCCGTCCGGGCCTTTCAGCAGGCAAACGGACTCAGCGTAGATGGCGTGCCGGGACGGGGAACGCTGGCAAAGCTTGACAGCAATTCTGCTGTTGCCAAAAGTTCCGTGTCTGTGCCTCAGGTAACGGAAGCACCGCAGGTTATTGAAAGTACGGCGGTTGCGGGAACGCTGCGCCGGGGCGACAGGGGTGAAAATGTGCGGGAACTGCAGGAAGCACTGTTGCGCCTGGGATATTTAAGCACCCAGCCGGATGGCCAGTTCGGCTCCGGAACGGAAAGTGCCCTTAAGGCCTTTCAGCGGGCAAATGGACTCACGGCGGACGGCATTGCCGGTCGGGGCACGATGTCCATTCTCCTGAGCAGCGACGCTGTTGCAGCGGGCTCTGGTCGTACTCAGGCAACAGCAACGCCAAGGCCCAATACGGACATCATTCTGCAGTGGCAAAGCGAGGGCTCGGATGTACTGCAGTATCAGGCACGGCTTGTTGAACTGGGTTATCTTACATCCAAGAACGTGACCGGTATTTTCAATCAGCCCACGGTGGATGCAACAAAGGCGTTCCAGACCATGAACGGGCTTAAGGTAGATGGTGCGGCGGGGCCGCAGTCTCTCAAGCTGATCTATTCAGAGGATGCGATCAATGCAGATGGCATTCGTATCGGGGAAGTGGGACAGATCAATGTCGCACCGGAACAACTTTTAAAAGCAGGAATGACAGGCGAACAGGTACAACTTTTGCAAAGCAGATTGGCGGCATTGGGGTACCTGTCCGCCTCTTTTTCAAGTGGGACATATGACAGGTTGACTCAGCAGGCGGTGGAGCGCTTTCAGCGTGAAAACGGCATAGAGGCAGACGGGCAGGCGGGAATCAGTACCCAGTCTCTGCTCTACTCTACGCAGGCAAAAGCTGCCGCTGCACAGATCGTGTCGGCCAGTAATGCGACGCGTGAGGCTGCGGAGCAGCGCATCAACGGGAGCAACCAGACAAGCCTTGGAAACGGCGGATTTCTGGCCAGTGGTGGCGGGGCACTCTACTATGCAGACGCAGCCATGGGCGGCGCTTTGGTCCGGACAGTGAATGGAAGCGTGCAGAAACTCTGCGACGATTGTCCGCGGGATCTCCACTGCACCAACGGGCGACTGTACTATATCGCCAGGGATGGTGGCTCGGACTGCATCATCCGAATGAACACAGATGGGAGTGGCCGGGAAATCCTGCTGAGATCGGATGTGATCCGTCAGATGCTCCTGCATGATGGCAAAATCTATTACCTGGGTGCTGCAGGTGAGGCAAGAGAGCGGACTCTGTCCGGCGAGGAGAGAATGCTTCGCTCCGGAGTGACATTTCTTTCCCTGGATGCCATAGATCACCGGCTCCTTTTTGTTCTTGACGATTCCGTCATCTTCTACGGAATCAGGGACGGCCGGGAACAGACGGTCTTTACCGGGCATGCAGAGCAGGTCATCTGCTGTGCATCCATGGTGCTTGTGCTTTCGAATGGGCGCATCCTGCGTATATCCGGGAATGAGACAGCACAGATAGCGGACGCGGCAACTCTTGGAATCGGGGTATATAAAAACACCGTCATTGCCCGCAGTGAGACGGGAATCACGGTGATGGATATCAATGGCAGGAACGTGCGGGATCTGTTGCCTGGAACGTTTGAGAGCATGGCGGTGGCCGGGAATACGCTCTATGCCGGAGGCAGTTCGGGTTTTACGGCACAGGCGCAGCTGAACTGAGGAACTCTGTCGGGCCAGATACGAGATCTGCCACGGAGCAGGTACCTGACAAGTGGGCGACGCCCAATGTACCGGCAAAGAAGACAAAGAGCTTTCTTTAAAACAGGCCAAACAGTTCGCGGTCCAGTGCACGAAGAAAGCTCTGACACTCCGGATCCTCCATGAGACGCGCATATACCTGGTGGGCAGTCATTATGAAGGAGCGCTGGAGCCTGGGTTGACCCTGACACAGCGGACACATTGTGGCTCTGGGATCAAAGATGAGCATGGGCGGATCCTTGGGACGGAGAAAAAGAGGAAAGAGCCTGCAGGCAAGGGGACGCTCCGAGCGGGGGCAGGTTCCGCCGCAGACAAGCAGCTTGTCTGCAGGACCAATTGGCTCGCTCAAGGGCAGAATTTCACCAAAGGAGCATTGCTCGTAGAGTTCGGCTTCTCCGGGGAAAAGGATCATCCCCGTGGTGCTGTCTCCCTGGCAGCAGGCAGCGCGACAGAGCCGGCCACAGTTGGAGGCAAGAGGCGTCTTATCCTGGAGCAACGCCCGGCATGTTTCAATGAGTGCTGTATTTGACATGGGAATCCTTTCTGAACGGTTCGTGTGTGGATGGAGCGAGTTTTCCGGGAGTAATGTATCATGATGGTCCCTGTATTGTATTCGCAAGGGGCGAAAAAAGCAAATGCCAGGAGCTGCTCATATGCGCAGCAATAACAGAATGAGCACTGACCGGACTGCAAAGCCCAAAGACCAGGATGCTCATCTGGGAAAAACAATGCCCGTGAATTTGGACAGACAGTGAAATCCACAATCATGGAATTGTCAGATGGACAAGGATGGGGCTATCTGGTAAAATACAGCCATGCCTTTGTGCGGAGTTTGGAAAGCATTGAAAGCAGCGGAGCATGCTCATCGCGCATTTGGCTTGGGTAAATGATCGGATCCAAATGTACTTGCAACGGAGATACGGATGAGTATTAAGAGCTTGGTAGAAGGGATTCCGTATACACGGGAGAGCATCGGGAAGTCCGGGGCAGAGGTTCGGATGTACCCGGACATGGTGCTTAAGATCGGGAGAACCGATGCGTTGCGGGAAGAGTCCGCGATGCTGACCTGGCTTGAAGGGAAACTGCCTGTGCCACGTGTTTTGGCGTTTGAGTCGGAGGCGGAGCCGAGGATGTCGGCGATCCTGATGACACGGATTCATGGGGACATGGCCTGCAGCGAGGCCCTGATGGAAAACCCCACCACGCTGATGGACGCACTGGGTGAGGCGTTTGATCTCCTCAGGCATGTAGAATGTCCAAAACAGGATGCCGTTAAGAGGGACCTTGAACGGGCGGAACAGCGGGTTCTGGCGGGAGAGGTGGATGTATCTGAGTGGAGTACCCGGACCGTTTCCATGGGATTTACCGATCCGGAGAGACTGCTGTCCTGGCTGGAAATGAATCGCCCTGCGACCGGCCACAGCTTTTCCCATGGAGATTTGTGCCTTCCCAACATCCTGGTGGGTCATGGACATGTTGCGGGCTTTATTGATCTTGGAAGCGCAGGCGCAGCAGATCTCTGGCGGGACCTTGCTCTGTGTGAACGGAGCATTGAGGATAATTTCAGTGGGAAGTACAGCGGGAAACCAAGACCGCTGGATCCTGGGCTGTTCTGGGATGCGGTTTCCATGCAGCCGGACAGGGAGCAGATGGATTACTATCTGCTGCTTGATGAGCTGTTGTGAACATCAAAACAGCTTTGATGTGGGAAACGTAGGCAGAGAAGGCGGAGAGGAATGTATCGATGAAGGGAATTATACTGGCAGGCGGATCCGGAACAAGGCTGTATCCGCTCACGAAAGTGACATCAAAGCAGCTTTTGCCGATTTATGACAAACCGATGATCTATTATCCATTGTCCACCCTGATGCTTGCGGGCATCCGGGATATTCTGATTATCAGCACGCCGGAGGATACCCCGCGCTTTAACGCGCTTCTGGGAAACGGCGGACAGTTTGGCATTCAGCTCAGTTACTGCGTACAACCCCATCCAGATGGGTTGGCACAGGCGTTCATCCTGGGGGATACATTTCTTGCCGGGGAGGCTGGGTGCATGATCCTGGGAGATAATATTTTCTATGGGAGCGGATTTCGCACGTTACTTAAATCGGCTGCAAAGGATGCTGAGTCGGGATTTGCGACAATTTTCGGATACTATGTGCCGGATCCCGAGCGCTTTGGCGTGGTTGAGTTTGATGAGAACAGACGGGTGCTGAGCATTGAGGAAAAGCCGAAGCATCCGAAGTCGAACTATGCGGTAACAGGTCTCTATTTTTATCCTTCGGATGTGTGCAAACTAGCAAAACGAGTTGTGCCGTCGGAACGCGGGGAACTGGAAATCACATCACTCAATGAGATGTATTTAAAGGAAGGACGCCTGAATGCGCATAACCTGGGACGCGGATATGCATGGCTGGATACCGGCACCATGGCCTCACTTCTGGCTGCCTCAAATTTTGTGGAAATGATTCAGAGCCGCCAGGGGATTACCATTTCTGCACCGGAGGAGATCGCCTATATCAACGGCTTTATTGGACTGGATGAGCTCAGGGAAAGCGCAAAGGCGTATGGGAAATCACCCTATGGTGAGCATCTTCGTGCTGTTGCGGAGGGGAAGATTCAGTACTGAGCAGATATCAAATGGAGGAAAAAGTGAATCATTATTATGCCTATCTTTTGGAACAGGCAATGGAGGATGGGGAACTAGTATCGGTCAATGTCGATCCCTTTGATCCGGAGGGGATCATTGTCGGTTATGTTGAGGCGATTGACAATACACATTTCCTGATGAGCGAATATATGCCCTGGGGGGAATTCGATTCCTATCGGATCAGAAAGCTTGAGGGTGTATACAGCGTATTTCGTGGGGAGGAATTTGAAAACCGGCTGACCAGTGTGCTGCACTTTCGAGGACAGGATCATCTTCGAATCCGTCCGGCACTCAGAAAGAAAGCGACCGTATATGGCGCAGTGCTCAGGTATTGCCATATGACAAACCAGATTGCGACGGTCTATCTCGGTATGCAGGCATACAATGGCCGACTGCTGGGATATAATGACCTTAAGTTTGACATGGACATGATGAACTATATGGGACAGCCAGATGGGCAGGACTATTTTGTCATTAAGGAAGTGGACATTTTCCAGTTTGGCGGTGGCGAGGAACGGATGTTTGCAGACCTTGAGAAGCTGGCCGGGAAACAGGAAAATCAATCCTGAAAAGGAATTGGAGGGGATTGATTGGAGATCACAATACTGACGACGTTTCCGGAAATGTTTGCGCCACTTCATACCAGCATACTGGGGCGAGCGGAGAAGGCAGGACATCTAAGTATTCGAGAAGTGGACATTCGCGCCTATGCGACGAATAAACACCACAATACGGATGATGCGCCCTTTGGCGGGGGTGCCGGCATGGTGATGCTGGCACAGCCCATTGTGGATGCAATGCGGGATGTTCAGGGCGAAAATTTTACCGGAAAACGGATTTATCTGACGCCAAAAGGGAGAACGCTGACCCAACGGGATGTCGAGCGATATGCAGGGGAATCCTCCCTGATTCTCCTGTGCGGACATTACGAGGGCGTGGACCAGAGAGCTATTGATCTGTGCATTGATGAGGAGGTGTCCATTGGGGACTATGTGCTGACGGGCGGCGAGCTTGCGGCCATGGTTTTGGTGGACAGCGTGGCACGGCTGGTGCCGGGAGTGCTTGGGTGTGAGAACAGCGCAAAGGATGAAAGCTTTACCTCCGGGCTGCTTGAATATCCCCAGTATACGCGGCCAAGGGAGTTTGAAGGCCTGATGGTTCCGGAACCGCTTCTTAACGGAAACCACAGAGAAATTGCAAAATGGCAGTTTCAGGAATCTCTGTACCTGACAATGAAGCGGAGACCGGAAATGGCGAGCGCCTATCTTGAGGGGAGGAAGCTGACAAGAAGCCAGAAAAAAATGGTGGATGAGGTATTTGAAAGGCTTAACCTGGAATCTGAAACGGACCCCATAGAAAAAAAGGAAAGAGTGGAACAATCAGATGAAAAAGATCACGAATAAGCTGCTTTGGATTTTTGCCGTCGGACAGTTTGGATGGAGCCTGCTCTCCGGCATTGTGACAAACTGGATGGTCTATTACTATACCGGAAGCCCGGATGCGCAGAATCCAAACACCGGAATCTTTGCCTCAGGAATTACCCAGAACCCGATCCTGTTCCGGCTGACACTATTCGGTCTGGTGCTGGCTGTTGGCCGGATCTTTGATGCGATTACGGATCCCCTGATTGCAGGCTGGTCAGATGGCAGCAGCTATAAGGGCGGACGCCGGATTCCGTTTATGCGCGCGATCGCCGTCCCCTTTTCGCTGGTGACCATTGGCCTCTTTACCCTTCCTCAGACGGGCAGCATCATCGTAAATGATGTCCTCCTGTTTGTGCTCCTCCTGGTCTTTTATCTGTTTATGACCATCTTCTGCACTCCCTATAATGCCCTCATTGCAGAGCTCGGAGATACGCAGGAGCACAGGATCAATGTCTCCACCTACATTTCTTTCACCTTCATCGCCGGACAAAGCATTTCCTTTATGCTGCCAAATGTGGCCGGAATGCTGGAACCCATGGTTGGCCAGACGATGTCCATCCGCCTCGCCGTGGCGCTCATGGCGGCGATTGCCTGCATTGCGATGCTGGTGCCCTCGCTCTACATCCATGAGCGCGACTATATTGACAGCAAGCCCAGCAAGACCAAGGCCTTTTCCTCGCTGCTCAAAACCTTTAAGAACGGACAGTTCCGCCGCTTTGTCTACAGCGATGTGATCTATTTCTTTGCACTGACGCTGTTCCAGACCGGCCTTGCCTTCTATGAGACCAAACTGATGGGCATTGAGGACACCTGGACTTTTGTCCTGACGGCTACGATGACACTGATCAGCGTGCTGCTTTATCCCCTGGTCAATAAGCTGGCACCAAAGCTTGGCAAGAAACGCCTGATCATTACCGGCTTTTTTGCCTATGCCTTTGTGTTCCTGATCACAAGCCTGTGCGGACAGGGCCTCTACTGGGGATTCATCATTGCTGTGCTGGCAGCGGTTCCCATGGCGATTCTCGGCATTTTGCCGCAGGCATGTGTAGCGGATGTGGCGGAGCTCAGCCGACTTGAAAGCGGCGAGGATCGCAGCGGTATGTTCTTTGCTGCCAGAACCTTTGCCTTTAAAATGGGCCAGGCGCTTGCCATGGTGGTCTTTACCTCGGTGACGGTATCCGAAACAGCTGGCAGCTATCGTATGACAGCGGTGATTGCCACGGTGACCTGCCTGATCGGTGCATGCCTCTTCTTCCTCTACAATGAGCGGATGATTCTGAGTAAAATTAACATGCTGAAAGCAAAGGCATAAACGAGTTTTGCGGATTCAAAAAAGCGACAAGATGGAGTTAAGGCTTTGATTCTGTTGCCTGTTTTGCTCCTATGCTGACAGGGAGACAAAATGGATTTAATTTTGAATTAAGGGCTTGTATGAAACAGGAAAAGCGAATACAATAAGTAAGGAAAATACGTACGTTGCCTCAACAAATACAATTAAAGGAGACAAGGATATGGATATTGAACAGAAAGTGGTAAATACAATTCGTGGTCTCGCAGCAGACACGGTTCAAAAGGCGAATTCCGGTCATCCGGGCGCTCCAATGGGAATGGCGCCGCTGGCGTCGGCATTATGGTTTGACGTGTTGCGTCATAATTCGGATGATTCAAAGTGGCCAAATCGTGACCGTTTCGTTCTTTCCAGCGGTCATGCGAGCTCGCTCATTTATGTTCTCCTGCATCTCAGCGGATATGGTGTGACGACGGAGGACCTTAAGCAGTTCCGTCAGCTGGATTCCATTACACCGGGGCATCCCGAGTACGGGAAAACCAATGGCGTTGAGGTCAGCACTGGTCCTCTCGGACAGGGCGTTGCAAATGCTGTGGGCTTTGCCATTGCCGAAACGATGCTGGCCGAGCATTTCAATCGTCCGGGATATCCGGTCGTCGACCACAGGACCTATGCGATTTGCGGCGACGGATGCATGATGGAGGGCATTTCCTCTGAGGCCTGCTCTCTGGCCGGAACACTTGGTCTTTCCAAGCTGACTCTCATCTATGATGACAATGAGATCTCCATTGAAGGCAATACGGATATTGCATTCAGAGAGAACGTTGGTGCACGTTTTGAGGCATATAACTGGAACGTCATCCGTGTGGCGGATGGCAATGACCGCGCACAGGTGCTGGCTGCGCTTCAGGAAGCCAAGAACAGTGATCGCCCGACCCTGATCATCTGTCCCACGAAGATCGGCTTTGGCTGCCCGGCAAAAGAGGGAACCCCGGGTGCTCATGGCGAGCCTCTTGGTGTAGATAACGTCATTGCGACCAAGAAGAACCTGGGGCTGCCGGAGGAGCCGTTTGCTGTGGATCCGGAGGTCTATGACTGGTGTGACCATAAGATGGACCGCGGCATCCAGGATGAGGCCGAGTGGCAGGCACTGTTTGCCAAATATCGTGAGGAATATCCGGAGCTGGCTGAGGAATGGGACAACTGGCACAATACGGAGCTGCCGCTTGATATCATCAACAACAAGGAGCTGTGGAAGTTTGAGGGCAAGATGGCTACCCGTGCTACCTCCGGCGAGATGATCCAGCGCCTGACTGCCATTCTTCCGAACCTGGTTGGCGGAAGTGCGGACCTTGCTCCGTCCAATAAGACCAATATCAAGGGTGGCGGAGATTACAGCGCTGAGAATCGTGCTGGACGCAACCTGCACTTTGGCGTCCGTGAGCATGCCATGGCAGCAATTGTAAACGGCATGGTACTGCATGGCGGCCTGCGTGTCTTCTGCGGAACCTTCTTTGTATTCAGCGATTACATGAAGCATGCCATGCGCATGGCAGCGATCATGAAGCTGCCGGTTACCTATGTTCTCACACATGACTCCATTGGTGTCGGTGAGGACGGCGCAACGCATCAGCCGATTGAACAGCTGGCCACGCTGCGTGCAATGCCGGGCATTCTCACATTCCGTCCTGCAGATGGATATGAGACGGCTGCCGGCTGGATGACCGCGCTTTCTGATGGTCGTCCGACCGCACTGGTACTGACCAGGCAGAATCTTCCGCAGTACGAGCATAAGAATGACGATGTGATGCGTGGCGGATATATCCTTGCTGATTCGGATAAGGAGACACCGGACGTCCTCCTGATCGCCTCCGGAAGTGAGGTTGAGCAGGCCATGGAAGCAAAGGAAATGCTGCGCGCCGAGAAGATTGATGCCCGTGTTGTTTCCATGCCATGTATGGAGCGCTTCCTTGAGCAGTCAGATGCTTATAAGGACCGTGTTCTGCCAAAGAAGGTTCGTGCACGCGTTGCCATTGAAGCAGGTGCAACCCAGCCGTGGTATCGCTTTGTCGGACTGGATGGCGCAGTAATTGGTCTGGATCGCTATGGTGACAGTGCACCTGCCGGCCTGCTCTTCAAGAAGTATGAGTTTACAGCCATGCATGTTGTAGAAATGGCGAAAAAAGTTCTGGGACGCTGATATCTGGATAACAAGAACGACCATGTAAGACGGCTTACATGGTCGTTTTTGAATCGGATTACAGAATCGCTTGCTTATCTTTGACCCTAAAAAGGAGAAATTATAATGGGCAATACAGAAAATCTGCAGCTTTTTGAAAGCTAACCCATCCGTACTGCATGGAATGAAGACGAAGAAGAATGGTACTTTTCTGTTGTCGATGTAGTCGGAGTTCTGACTGAACAACCAGACCAAAGACGTGCTGCAAAGTATTGGAGTGTACTCAAAGTTCGTCTAAAAAGCGATGGTAGTGAATTGACTACAAATTGTAGTCAGTTGAAAATGAAGGCCGAAGATGGCAAATATCGTCTCACTGATGTTGCCAATACTGAACAGCTTCTTCGCATCATCCAGTCTATACCATCTAAGAAGGCGGAGCTTTTCAAGCTTTGGCTTGCACAGGTTGGCCGTGAGCGAATCGAAGAAACTTTTCATTCGTTTGGATTTTCTTGCTTACCCATTGTGGGAGCAGTTGATTTTCGCTGACAAACCACAGATAGATATGCGTATCCAGTAAAAGCATCACAGGTATTCCTTAAAGTCGTCAAGTGGATCATCGAACCCCGATGCTATCTTAATTTGCCCCTTGTACAATCCAGGTTCCCTGTAAACATTCCCTGTAGGGCTGGCAGGTGCTGCTAAATAAGAAGCTTTCCTCATAGAAGCAGTCTTCAAATATTGCATAAAATGGACTACTTCCATTAGTGTGTCATCAGTCATTCCCCTCGCTTCTTGAATAAGCAGATCAACCAACATGTCTCACGCCTCCTTACAGAGTCTATTTTGATACGCAAATATACTCCGCCCCAGTTACTTAGTTCTAGCCAATAGCTCCTTAGTTTGTCAAGACTTACAGAGATTACACTTTTCGGACACTATAGTATTCGGAATTGAAAATCTCAGATGATGCAGTATCCTTGTGCGGCCAGTACGGCCAGTGCATGTTCGAAGTTTTCACTTTTCACGAGGATGTAATCGGTGTTGTATGTTGACACTGCAAAGATACCAATGTGATGCTCTGCAAGGATACCGGATAGCTTTGACAGAATTCCAATCAGTGAGAAATCAAGGACTCCCTGGATACGGAAGCCCTTCCAACCATCCTCACGCCCAAGTGTTTCAGACGGTGTATCCGCTGTTTTGCAGACAAGCGACAGTTCATCCTCGGTTTTCCCAAGAAAATAAAAATCTGCAGACAGATTGATGGCGGAAAGATCTGCAACCTTGCAAACGGTCAGATCATCCTCAAGCCTTTTGAGCTCCATGTTATCGCATCTCCTCTCCAGGTACATTTGTGTTTGCTGATTTTCACGGCAATCTGTCAAGCGCCTGATTTGTGAAAAAACCATCGTGTATTTGGCAAGGTCCTGTGGTGCTTGCAGTTTTCAATTTCGCCTATGAAAGGGCATGTTCTTATCAGGGCAGACCGAACACACAGATAGTTTTATGGATAGATATATGTTAAGCCAAAAGCTGAACAAATGCAAGAGTGTACCAATTTCCTTTTCTTGACTTTTGCAGGGGATTCCGATACACTTGGAGCGATCAATCTTAGGCTAGATGTAAAAGGACGTAAAGAGGCAGACTGAGAAACGTGTGAACGTGAATTCCCGGGAGTATATCAGGAAGACACGAATCAGAGAACCCTGGATTTTGGGCTACGAACCAGAAAGAGGAATAAAGGAGCGGGAGTATGTGCGGAGAGATGGGCAGTCAGGTGAAAAAGCATATCTGCGTTGGCCTGATGGCCCATGTGGACGCAGGAAAGACGACGCTCAGTGAGCAGCTTCTGCATCTGGGCGGACGCATCCGGGAAACGGGACGCGTGGATCATGGGGATTCTTTCATGGACAATGATGCTCTGGAGCGCCAACGGGGCATTACGATTTTCCCGGAGCAGGCGTCCATATTGCTTGGAGACACGGAGGTGATCCTCATTGACACACCGGGTCATGAGGACTTTGCGCCACAGCGGACACGTGTCCTTTCGATTCTGGACCTGGTGATTCTTGTGGTTTCCTGTGCAGACGGGATTCAGAGCGGGACAATTGACATATGGAATCAGGTAAGAGAAGCGGGGGTTCCGGTTCTCTTCTTTCTCAATAAGGCAGACCAGGCAGGAACGGATCCGGAGGCAACGCTTCGGGAACTGCGCGAAGGGCTGCATGCGGACATCATCATGGCCAACTGGGACGAGGAAAGCGGACGGGAAGAGATTGCGCTCAGACAGGAAGAATTGCTGGAGCGGCATCTTGAGGGGACGCTTTCGGAACAGGAATACCTGGATGCCCTGCATTCCCTGATCGCAAATGGGCAGATTTTTCTGGCAGTAACTGGGAGTGCACTGCTGGAATATGGCACGGAGCGGCTGCTTGAATGCATTCGGCTGTATGGGCCTCGGAGTGTTCCTAATCCGGAAAAGCCCTTTGAGGGAATGGTATACCGTGTCCGGCGAATCCGGGACCAGCGGTATGTCTATGTTCGGATAGAAAACGGCAGACTGGAACCGCGCATGGAAGTGGAAACGGTAAACGGGATTCAGAAGGTGCATGCGCTGTATTTTGGTGAGGGGACAAAGATGGTGCCCATGGATGCCTGCTGCGGTGGAGTCGCCGTGGTGACGGGCATTCGCGCATATCCCGGGGAGCAGATCGGAGCGGGATGGAAGGCGGCAGAAATTCCAGAGCCAATGATGACCCAGACCCTTACGCCTAAGGCACCCCTCACGAAGGAAAAGCTGCTGGCTGACCTCAGGGAGCTTGAAGAGGAGGAACCCTGGCTCTGTGTGACGCCACTGCATGAAACGGTTCAGGTCGCCCTGATGGGAAGGACGCAGCAGGAGGTCCTGTTGCAGCTGCTCGACAGTCGATATCAGGATCAGGTAATTGCGGGGCAGCCACAGATTCAGTATCGGGAAACCATTCGAAATACGGTGACGGGAATTGGACATTATGAACCCCTTCGTCATTATGCGGAGGTCTGGCTGCGCCTGTCACCGGGCGAGTCAGGAAGTGGAATTCAGTTTATCTCAAGCTGTCCGCCGAATACCCTTGAGGAAAACTGGCAGAGACTGATTCGTACTCATGTCTTTGAGCGCACCCATTGCGGCGTCCTGACTGGAAGCCCGATTACCGATATCCGTATTGAGCTTATTGGCGGACGGGCACACCTCAAGCATACGGAGGGCGGAGATTTCCGAGAGGCAGTGGGTCGCGGAATCCGCCAGGGCCTGATGCAGGCAGAGAACGTCCTCCTGGAACCCTTTGTGCACTTTGAATGCCGGATGCCGGCAGAGATCAGCGGCAGGGTGACGGGGGAGTTAATCGCGATGGATGCCCAGCTGGAGATGCCGGTTTTTCTGGGAGAGGAGATCCTCCAGAGTGGCAGGTGTCGCATGGAGGCAATGCTTCCATTTCCGGAGCAGTTTGCTGCAATGACCCATGGGTTTGGTCATATCAGCATGCGGTTTGCCGGATATTTCCCCTGTAAAAACCAGGAAAGTATTGTGGAAAGCTGTGGATATGTTCCGACAGAGGATGCGAAAAATCCCTGTAACAGTGTTTTCTGCAGCCATGGTGCCGGTTTCCCGGTTGCCTGGGATCATGTGCGGGAGTGGGCTCATCTGGCAAAAGAAATGGAATGAACGAACAGGGAGAAAATGGGGATACGATGTTCAGCGGAAAGATAGATGAACATGCGCCTATCTCACTTGGTGAGCAGGTATATCGCCTGCTCGTTTCGGAGATTGAGGCGGGACATATTCGGGCAGGCGAAAAGTTGCCATCCAGACGTGAACTGGCAGAGGAGCTTAAGGTCAGCAGTACCACCATTGAGGGTGCACTGGATCAGCTGGTGGCAGAGGGCATCTGCGAAAGCCGACCGAGGAGTGGACTATATGTGCTGAGCCCGGAGCAGATTCCACACAGGAAGAAAGATGCACTCAGCATCCGATGGGACTTTGGCATTGGGGCAATGGATACAGCGCAGTTTCCCTATTCGAGCTGGGCAAAGCTGATGCGCATTGTCCTGAGCGAGCAGAGCGCAGAATTTTTGCGGTCCGGAGATCCTCAGGGAAGTCCGGATTTGCGGAAAGAAATCGCCGGGATGATCCTGCGTATGCGGGGAATGGAAGTTGCTCCGGATCAGATTGTGGTTGCAGCCGGAACGGATTCCCTTGTGACCATGCTGATTACCCTCATCGGGCGCGAGCGTCTGTTTGCGGTGGAGGATCCCGGCTATTCAAGAGCACGACGCATTCTTATTGCCGGTGGTGCCCGAATTGCACCGGTGCAGCTTCGGGATGGAGCCATTGATGTTCGTGAACTGTATCTGAGCGGTGCAGGCGCTGCCTATGTAACGCCCGGGCGGCAGTTCCCGACGGGGAAGGAGATGCCAGAGACCTGTCGTGAGCGTCTCCTGATGTGGGCCAGAGAGACCGGTGCATACATCCTTGAGGATGACTATGAAAACGAATTTTTCATGGGGGATCGGGCACTTCCGCTCATGGCCATGGATTCCCATGAACATGTCATTTACATGAATACCTTTGCAAGAACACTGGCACCGGGACTCAGAATCAGCTATATGATCCTGCCGCGGGCACTGTGCGCAAGGTATCGGGAATTATATGGTGCATGCAGTGTTCCGGGATTTGATCAGGCCACGCTGATGAAATTCCTTGAGGGTGGATATTATGATCGCCATGTCAAGCGCATGCGGACCATTTACCGTCAGCGCATTCACAGCTTTGAAACAGCAGTCGCAGAGCTCGATTTGGGCGAACTTATTGGCAATCGAGGATTATTTGAACTTTTGAAAGTGAAAAGCAGTCTGGAACCTTCACGACTTGTTCCGACGGCAAGAGAGGCTGGCGTCTATTTGACGTCGCTTTCGGACTATTGTATCACGCCCTCTGCGGAAAATGACCGAATTGTCCTGCTTGGCCTTGCAGGAATGGATGAGCCAGCGATCCGGGAAGGCTTAAGTGCCCTTGCCTCTGTATGGAAAGTGAAATCGTGACGGTGGAGAAGGGGGAATGTTTGTGATCAGGGCAGTGAAGATTCAAAAAAGAACGGAGGCCGAGCTGGCGCCGTTTCATGAGGACATCGCAAGACAGATAGAGGAATATCATCGTACGATGCCCGGATATACGAAAACGCCGCTTGTGGCACTTCCACAGCTTTCGCAGTATCTGGGGCTTGCCGGCCTGTATGTCAAGGATGAAAGCATGCGTTTCCATCTGGATGCCTTTAAGGTGCTGGGCGGTTCATATGCGATTGGGCGTCTGCTATCAGACCGGTTTGGAATTCCGCTGACCGGCTTTGAACAGATCAGGGAAGCAGTGAATGCCTCTGGACAGGAAAAGCCTGTGTTTATTACAGCGACGGATGGCAATCATGGCCGAGGGGTTGCCTATACTGCTGCGTGCCTTGGATGCCGCTGCATTGTGCTGCTGCCGGAGGGTACCGTGCAGATACGACTGGAGCATATTAAAAAGCTTGGTGCTGAGGCGGAAATCACGAATCTCACGTATGATGATGCAGTCAGAAAGGCAGCACAGTTGGCGAAGGAACATGGATATATTCTGGTGCAGGATACTGCATGGCCCTCCTATGAGGAGATCCCGCTGTATATCATGCAGGGATATATGACCATGGCAAGAGAAGCAGATTGTCTGAACATGCCACCGACCCATGTCTTTTTGCAGGCGGGTGTCGGTTCCATGGCAGCTGCAGTGACTGCATATTTTTCGGCAAAGTACAAATCGCAGGCACCTCGGGTGATTCTGGTGGAGCCGGAGGGGGCAGACTGCATTTTCAGAACAGCAGAGCAGGATGATGGGAACTTGCATGCGGTGGAGCATCCTGAGTCCATCATGGCAGGGCTTTGCTGTGGGGAACCGTCACCGATGGCATGGAAGATATTGCAGGCTTATGCCAGTGACTGCATCTCAATGTCCGATGAGGTGGCAGCGCTTGGCATGCGCGTTCTTGGGAATCCACTGCCTGGGGATACACCAATTATCTCAGGCGAAAGCGGGGCATCTACGACGGGATGTCTGGTGAAACTCATGCGTGATCCGGCATACGAGGAGCTGAGAAATCAGCTGAATCTTGGCAGAGATGCACGTGTTCTCTGCTTTTCAACAGAAGGTGCGACGGATCCGATCAATTACAGACGAATTGTGTGGGATGGCCTGTATCCCTCTGCCCGGTGAAATGCGGACAGAAGAGGATGGAATCTCGAGCAACCAAATAAACATGAAAGGTCCAGAGTGAACACTTTGGAAGAGAATCAATAGGAGGACGACAAAATGAAGACAGAAATCAAGACAAATCAGGCGCCAGCGGCGATTGGACCATATTCTCAGGGCATTCTTGCAGAGGGACGGATGGTATTTGTTTCCGGACAGATTCCCATCAACCCGGAAACGGGGAATATTGAAGAGACAACGATTGAGGGGCAGACCAGGCAGGCGCTTCAGAATGTGCAAAACATCCTGAAGGCGGGCGGCGCGGATCTCAGCCAGGTAGTGAAGACGACGGTTCTTCTTGCGGACATTAATGATTTTGCTGCAATGAATGCAGTGTATGCGGAGTTTTTTAAAGAGGTTTGTCCGGCACGTGCAGCGTTTCAGGTAGCGGCTATTCCCAAAGGGGCAAAGGTTGAGATTGAAGCAATTGCTGTGATCTGATCTCTCTGCTGAGGAAAAGGACACGGGAATGATGTCGGGAGATGGAGTCGATGGACGAAAGAAAGCTCAGACAGCTGTTTTTCACGGAAATCAGCAAGGCACAAAAGAGGAGAGAGGAAAGGAATGCTGCTGAATCTCGGAAAACAGAGGACATCCACACGGTTGTGCCTTCGCAAGGCTTTGAAAAACAGGATGCGCTTTGGTTTGCACGCGAACTTGGACAAAACATCGGTGAAATGAGAAAAGCCTGTGGGCTGACGCAGATTCAGCTGGGAGAGCAAAGTCATTTGGGCCGTGTGCGGATTGGACGAATTGAGCGGGGCGATGTGGAACTGACAGTGCGTGAACTGGAGGCGATCAGCAAAGCTCTTGGCTGCACGCCAATGCGGCTCTGGCCGGGCGAGGCACAGCTGGATCGACTGTCTGCCTGTGTAGAGGATCTAAGAGAGGCGCTTTCACAGGTCTCCGGCTGGTTTGATGCGATGGATCATACAGAAAAGTGAGGCCTCTGTGATTTCTTTATTGTCTGCCGTATTTGGAATGAAAATGTGCTCAAAACAATCACACCGGAGAAAAAGCCACAGGCGGTGACTACAACGATTGACCTATGTATCAAGAAAGGCTACCTTGCCAGATATTTGAAGGAACATAGGCTCCGTAAATAGCAACTGTTCAGTCACCATAAACAATGAAGTCATCAAGTCGACTCAGGTCGACTTTTTCTACCAATAAGCTGTGTCTATCTGTGCATGCGCTTGCAGACTGGAGGCGAGTATGACTCAGAAACGCCTCCGGATTTTTGAATTCTGCGGCGAATGTGATCATGCATCCTAGCAGAGATAATATCGCTTACTTTTGAAATTAAGGAATCTGAAGACGAAAAATGCCCATCCTGCTGTACTTATCAATCATTATTTCGGGTAAGTAACTGCAAGATGGGCATTTGCTGCTCAGATAATTAAAGGAGATCCCTGGAAACCCCACCATGGGTCCCATGTCCGTAGGTTTTAGAACCTGATTGCTGCCTTCAATATGTGAATCATAAGGATGTTTTCTAAAGTTTCGGCCCTTCTCCCATTGATCTGAGATTGGTATCCTCCACAAAGACAACATACTGGCATATGCCAAGTATACTTCTTTTCTTCAAAGAAATTAAGCGTATGATTCGTCTTATTGCTATGGAAGCCGGAGAATTCTCAATCAATTTGTTAAAGTGCAATTACTGTGTTCGAACTAGGCTTGTAATCAAGGCATCTTTGCGCATAAGTTGGTGTCATGTTATGTCGTTTGACAAGAAGATCTCTTATCTTCTCTTCTGATGTACCGACATCCCGTAACACACTAATTTCATTCATCACAATTTCAGTCTTGCGCTCCGCATCATCCACGTACTTAGGATTATACATCTCTAACATAGCCTTTTTCAAATTGCCTCCCTTTCGAGGTCATTCAAATTAAATGAGTATACCCACCAGTTTACTTAAATGTACGCGATTTGGGCTGGAAAATCAATAATCTCAACATCTCCGGCTGTATTTATCCATGTGTCAGCTATTACGGTTCCTTTTTTCGTTCTATGGCTTAACTCATGTGTTTGGATACCTGAAAGAGATAATATCGCTTACTTTTGAAATTAAGAAATCTGAAGACGAAAAATGCCCATCCTGCAGCACTTATCAATCACTATTTCGGGTAAGTAACTGCAAGATGGGCATTTATCTGATGCTTGATATGAAAAAGGCATTCCAGCGGAATGCCAAAAGGGGAAAACACAGCGATTATGCTTTCATTTGCTTTTCAAAAGCGGCTTTGAACTCAGACGGATTGGAAATGGCATAGAAGACGGCCTGTTCACAAATGCCGGTATCCATGTTGTTGAAGACGGAACTGGCACCGAGCGTACGCCACTTGGAGCTTCTCTTATGGACAGCATCGACACCGATCAGAAGTGAGGTGTGATGATCTGCATCTGTATCGAATTTGTATTGATCAATGGTCTTGTACGGGATGCCCTTGAGACCGTCATTCTCCCAGATCAGACGCTGGTTGGTGATATAGAATTTCTGTTTCCGAATTTTGCGGGCGTCCATGAAGGTAGAAAGGATCACGACAATGCCAATGCCTGCGATAACGATGGGGAGTGCGATTTTGAAATTGCCGGAGCCGAGCGTGGCAGAGCAATAACCAATGATAAGGGCAATACAAATGACAGTCGTAACGACAGCCTTGATATAGAACCCTGTTTTGTGCGTCTGGTCAAGAGTCTCAAATGGCTCTGGTTGGCTTTTGAGAATGATGGTTTCGTCTTTTTCAAGAAAACTTTGCAGTTGATCGTCCATATACGGCCTCCGAGTAATGATAGTGCTTAACGGATATGCGAAACATATCAATTGATTGTGTTCATTGTATCATCGAAGGGCGTAAAGACTGTGCAAAGATTAAAAGGACTTGGGTTAATGCACAGTTAAGGAAAGAGAGAATTCCGTTTGGATACCGTTAAGAGCGAAACGGCCATTTCTTAACAGTGCTTTAACTCCGAAATGTGGTATGATGGAGAAAACCTGAAAATGGGGGATGTTGTGAAAAAGCAGGTGCGGAAAAGGGAGATGTTCCCATTGTCGTTAAAAGACTGGACAGTGTTCGCTGCTGCAATGCTGGCAGGATCTGTGCTGTGCCGCTTTTTACAGACGATCAGCACGTCGGATGTGCATGTCCCCATGATCTTTGTCCTGATCGTCCTCATCATCTCTCTTTCGACAGATGGATATTTCTATGGCATTCTGGCTGCCGTATTTAGCGTATTCGCGGTGAACTGGGCCTTTACATATCCGTACATGAAGCTGGATTTTTCCATCTACGGTTATCCGCTCACATTTCTTACGATGCTGGCTGTAGGACTTGTGACCTCTGCCCTTGCAACAGGACTCAAGGAACAGCAAAAGCTGCGTATAGAGGCAGAGAGGGAGAAAACACGAGCAAACCTTTTGAGGGCGGTTTCCCATGATCTCAGGACATCCCTCACGGCCATCAGCGGATCGGTGACCTCGGTGCTGGAAGGGAAAAACATGAGCGAGGAGGAGAAAACCGAACTACTCATGAACGCGAAGGAGGATGCAGAGTGGCTTTACCGGGTCGTAGAAAATCTGCTGTCAATCACGCGCATAAACGGGGCGAGTCAGATCAATACGACGGATGAACTCCTTGAGGAGGTCATTGGTGAGGCAGTATCCAACTTTAAAAAGAGAAGCGACAGGGTTTCGCTTGAGGTTACGATTCCGGAGGAACCGATATTTGTGCCCATGGATGCCATGCTGATTGAGCAGGTGTTGAGGAATATCCTTGAAAATGCGGTGGTTCACGGGAAGGGACTGACCACCATCTGGGTATCCGCAGAAAATGAGGGAGACACGGTTAAGATCACCATTGAGGATGACGGATGTGGTATCGATCCCCGGATTCTGGGACATCTCTTTGATGGTTCCCTTGAATTTGAGGGACCTTTTGGTGGGGATGGAAACCGTTTTATGGGCATTGGACTGGCTGTTTGCAAAACGATCATAGATGCGCACTCGGGAAAGATTTCAGCCCATAATCGGGAGGATCATGGGGCGGTGTTTGACATTGTACTGCCCAAAGCAGAACGATATGCAGAGTTTGAAAGCGGGGATTATTATGACCATACGTGACAAGATTCTGGTCATTGAGGATGAGAAGAGCATTGCCGGATTCATAAAAAGCATTCTGCTCAGTGCAAATTATGATGTCCTTTCGGCATATTCAGGGAAAGAGGCTATTGCCTTAATCGGCTCGCACTGTCCGGACCTCATTGTCCTGGATCTCGGGCTTCCGGATATGGATGGAATGGACATTATCCATTCAGTGCGCTCGTGGACACAGATTCCCATTGTGGTAGTCTCTGCCAGAAGCCATGAACGGGATAAAGTAGAAGCACTGGATCATGGGGCAGACGATTACATTACAAAGCCCTTTTCTTCGGCAGAACTGCAGGCTAGGGTACGTGTGGCCCTACGCCATGCACATGCAGGCATGGCACCGGAGGAAAAGTTCAGAACCGGAGATCTGGTGGTAGATTATGATAAGCATCAGGTGATTGTGGAGGGGGAAAACTGTCATCTGACCCAGATTGAATATAAGATTGTGGCCATGCTCAGCAGAAGCGCAGGAAAAGTCCTGACACATGACTTTATCATGAAGGAAATCTGGGGTCCACAAAGCTATGCAAACAACCAGATTCTGCGCGTCAATATGGTCAATATTCGGAGAAAAATCGAAAAGAACCCGGCCAATCCCCAGTATATCTTCACGGAAGTCGGCGTGGGATATCGGATGCGGGAAGCAGATTGAAGGACTGCGGTTAAAAGTCTGAACCAAATAAGAAATGCCTATCTGCGCGAACCAGGACACTGGTATGCAGGAAGAAAAGCCGCCATTCACATCTGAAACCCTAACTTCTTATAAATTATAACCTCGCAGAACTGTTATTACAGTTCATATGCGACTTGTAATGTTGTTTAGGCGTTTTGCTGCGAGGTGATAATATAACCTCACATACTGTGCTATGAAATGTGTTAAAACCAGCGTTGATGAGTCTTTATACCAATGCGAGGTTATAAAACTGCTGAAGTTCGGGCTGAAAAGATCAGGATGGCAGCTTTATGGTATGGCAAGTGTGGAATGAAAGGCAACAATATGGGAATCCATCGTGAAGGTGAAATGGTTTGCGTGCGGCGGAGTATGATAAGAAAGTGAAGCAGTCAGATGAGAAAAAGACATATGATCTACGACAATCTCATGGCTGTGATCCACAAGATTGAAGCAGGCGAATATGACTTCGAAGAGGGCGAACGTGAACGGTTGGCGAGGCATGTTTTCGCTGAGCTTGAAGCCAGTTTGGAGGGTTAAGAATCAAGGAACGTGGTTGGACGAATCCTGACAATAGAAGAATGATTGCGGAAATGACGGGGGTGTGGCTACTGAGAATGTATGCATGCTCACGGCTCTTTAATTTACACTGAACACTCTTCGTGCCAAATGAATAATAAGCGGGAACGTTCTCACCTTTTTATGATGGCGAAATTTCATGAAAACTATATAAGGACCTTGGCAAACCGGGAGTTTATCGGTT
Source organism: Clostridia bacterium (assembly GCA_017476605.1). Taxonomy (GTDB): domain Bacteria; phylum Bacillota; class Clostridia; order Christensenellales; family Aristaeellaceae; genus Ventricola. Next base: position 11,702 of record JAFUZM010000004.1, on the reverse strand, counting down.
ACAATTAAGTAAATCAGGCAGAATGTATCCATTTAGAGAGGGATTCCCTTTGAAAGGGGCGATAGGATTGGCCAAGATAGAAAAAACGAAGCTTAATGAGGATGATCAGAAACTTACCAATGAACAAACATACGACTCTGCGCTGGGAGCAATGGTAACCAAGTTGAGGGAATATATTGTACCGTTGGTGAATGAGGCTTTTGGAGAGAAATTCACGGGGAATGCGGAAATTACACTGCGAAATAATAAGCATGTGATTCGGCGTACGGACGATTCCCTTGACCGCAGAGACTCCGATATGGTGGTTGAACTGACTGAAATGCTCGGAGAGTTTGTCAAGAAGGTTTATATGTTTGAATGTGAGACATGGTATGATAAAACCATAGTGTTTCGCATTGCTGAATACAGCTCTTCATTCGCCATCGAAACTGCTAAGATTACGAATAATGGAGTTGTGTTAAAAATTCCCTATTCAGCCGTGATTTTCCTTCATCCTAATGGGAGTATCCCAGAGGTGATGAAAATCACATATGAGTTTCCAAATGGCAAAAAGGTGTCATATGGTGTTCCGACACTTCAGATTAAGGACTACACGGTTGATGAATTGTTCAAGAAGAAACTGCTAATTCTTCTGCCATTCTATCTTTTCAAATTTGCCAACGAATTTGAAGAGATGGAAGAAAATGCGGAAAGACGACAAGCAGTGAATGAAACACTGAAGGACATCAATCGAAGACTTGAAGCACTGATGAGCGAGAACGGCATAGATGCTTACCAGAAAATGACGATACAGTCGTTATTGAAAAGAGTATCAGATCGTTTGGTCGCTCAGTATGAAAATCTTAAAAGGGAGGTTGACGAGATTATGAGCGGAGCAATTGCTAGGACACAAGCAGATGATATTCTGGAAGAGGGACAGCAACAGGGCCGTGAACAACAATTAGACAATGTGATGGCTCTTTTTAGCTTCCTGTATAATAACGGAAGAACAGAAGATGTACAGAAAGCAACAAAGGATGCTGGATTGCTCAAAAAACTGATGGCAGACTTTATAAATGGAAATTTAAAAGAAACGAACAGTTGAAAATAAGAAAGAACATAGATTCCCCCGATCTCCATCTATAAGGTGTATGGAAACGCGGAGGGATTTCTTTGTTTACAGGGACTGCTGAGGAGATCACAGAAACAGGGACTCAGAAGCTGGATATTGTTGCGCTGATAAACAAAGAAAATCCTCCACAGCTGGTCTCAAAAGATCAATTGCATCATAGCAGCAAAGCGTTCGTTCTGAAAAATGATGAAAACATCAAAAATTCATTCCAAAAAATGTCACAAACGCAAAAAGTTCATTCCGATTTGTGTTGACGTACTATTTCCTGCAGATTATAATATCTTCACTTGTGTCGGAAGCTTGAACATCAATGGACGCGCTATCGTGCATTTTTTGCTAAAATGAAGGGGGATTCCTTATGAAACGAGATCTGTATCAGAAACTTTTGCTCTGGAAAGAGAATCCAGATCGGAAGCCACTTGTGATCAAGGGCGCGCGACAGGTTGGAAAAACCTGGCTGGTCAAGGAATTCGGAAATCAGGAGTTTGAAGGATTCGTGGTTCTGAATGCAGACAAGGATCCTCGGGTGAGGGAGATCTTTGAACACGGATTTCGTGTTGAGAGGATGATCTCTGACATGGAGGTGATCAGCGGGCAAACGATTGTTCCGGGGAAGACGCTTATCTTTATTGATGAGGTGGGTGATGCACCGAAAGCACTTGCGGCACTGAAGTATTTCTGTGAAGACGCGCCGCAGTTTCATGTAATTGTCGCCGGCTCCTTACTGGGGCTGGCAATTCATAAGGGAGTCTCATTCCCGGTCGGCAAAGTAGATGAGCTGACGCTATATCCACTTTCTTTTGCAGAATTTGTCCGTGCCAGGCTGGGAGAGAAGAGTTATCAACGTTTGACAAGCGATCCCTTGGAAGAGCTCAGCAGCCTGCACTCTGTATTTGTCGAAGCACTGCGTGAGTACTACTTCATCGGCGGTATGCCTGAAGCTGTACAGGCTGCAATTGACGGAAAAGAGTACAAGGTAATACGGAACATCCAGAAGCAGATTCTGTCGGATTACGCTCTGGATATTTCAAAACACGCCGATCCGGCGATCCTGGGAAGGATCCATCAGGTATGGAATTCAATCCCACAGCAGTTAGCAAAGAGCAACAAAAAATTTGTCTATGCGGACATACAAAGGGGCGCCCGTGCAAAAGACTTTGAACTTGCCATTGAGTGGCTGAAGGATGCAGGGATCGTATACCGGGTATCCAGAGTGAGAAAGGCTGGACTTCCGCTGAAGGTTTATGAGGACTTCTCTGCCTTTAAGCTGTTCATGGTCGACCATGGATTGATGGGAGCACAGGTGGATGCACCGATTTCTGAGATACTTCTGGGGAAAAATGTGTTTGAGGAATACAGGGGCACCTTTACGGAGCAGTATGTATACGAGCAGCTGATCTGCAGCGCGGAGACCGGTATCTTTTATTATGACAGTGATCGTTCTAAGCTGGAGCTGGACTTCCTGATGCAGGGGGAGAATGTTCTCGCACCGATTGAGGTCAAGGCGGAAGAGAACCTCCGCTCAAAATCGCTCCGCCAATTTTGTCTGGATTACCCGGATGCACGGGCATACCGGCTTTCCATGTCTGAGTACAGACAGCAGGAGTGGCTGACCAATCTCCCGCTCTATGCAGCCATACGTCTGGCACCCATGATTGAAGGAAACGGCGTGTAATGATGTTGCATGACGATCTGCTTGATGAGGATGTAGACAGTGCAATGACTTTGCCGATTTTGAGCATTTCTTCTTTCGCGTCCTTCAGCCTGGCAATACGCCCTGCTGTCGGGAAGGATTATCCCTCTATGCCGGCAATCCTTGATGCGATCAATTCCTGCCGGTTTCAAAAGCTCAAGCTCACCATACTGTAAAGGCGAGCACCAGCAGAAAAGGTGAGGTGACAAAGAAGGGGAGCATATATCTGGCCAGGGTGCAGGGACCAAGCAGGTAAGAAACAAACAGGGAAATAAAGCCTGCCACAGGGGCAAAGGAAAGGGGAATCTGTCGCGAGCGGCGGATGTATAGTGCAAGGAGCAGACACCAGAAAGGAACAGCAGGGGCAAAGAGAAGAGGAATCAGCGGATATTTCTGATACCGATTATACCGACAGATCTGCTCAAGGTAGGCGCGGAGCTTTGGAAGATAGGAGCGAGTGGTAAAGCCTGCGTCGGACATGTCATATTCCTGTGTCTGCAGGTAGCCCTTTTCGTTATAGGAAACATCCGGATAAATGGTACTGTGGCTGGTATCATCCGGATACCAGGATCCGATATTGAGGAGAAGAAAGGCTTCAAGGTATTCCTTTGGAGCTTTTTTTGCGTTTCTCAGCCAAAGCATGAGGAAGGGACGGCTGTCCTTCTCGAGCTTTTCCCGATCAAGATAGCCTTTGGCCGGGTCAGCTAAATGAGGATGCAGGATGAGGCCCTCGGGGGAAGTGTAAAGCGATTCAAGGAGCTCTTTATCCTCCTCTGACAGACGATCTGCCTGGTATGCGCGCACCAGCTGCTGTGCCGGGAGGCTGTAGAGCTGGAAGCTTGGCATGGCTGCGGGATGGAGAAGAAGCACAAGAAGCAGATGGACACTGAGAGGGAGAAGAGCGCTGGCGGCACAAAGGCGCAGGGCGATGGACCGGTTCTTCGCGCGCAAAAAGAGAGCAATCAGGAGAGGAATCAGGACAAAGGGACCATTGGCACGAATCAGTGCAGTACCAATGGCGTAGAGGAAAAAGAGACAAAGAGAGCGCTTGCGCTTTAGAAATGCCTCGGGATTCTGAAGGAAGGAAATGGAGGAGAGGATCAGGCCAAGGACACAGGCAGTAAAGAGTGTATCCTTGGTCATGGAGATGGCCATGACGGAAAAGATGGGGTGAAGGCCGAAAAAGAGCAGGAGGAGCAGGCAGACAAGGCGCGGAACATGGTATCTCCGCAACGTCGTAAGGCCTGAGGCGAGCACGCCTGCAAAAATGCCCATCTGGAAAAGCGTCATGAGAAGGAGGCCAAAGGTACGGCTGTGCAGATGTTCTCCCAGGGTAATGATTCCGTTCATGAGGACGCTGTGGAAAAGTGGGTGGAGCAGGGAATAGCTGCTTTCAAGATGCTGGGTATATTCTCCGGGAAAATCATAATTCAGCATGCCGGGCCAGTATGCGAGAAGCACAGGGAGCCAGAGAAGGAGAAGGGCAACAAAGAAGAGAGGAAAGGTGTGCTTTGTGGTGCCTGTATCGCTTTTCGAAAGCGAGAGCCGGGATAGATTTACCAGGTACAGAGTAAAGCATGGTGCTGCGAGAACTGGAACAAGGAGACGCCGCAGCAGGCTGCCGGTTCCGGGAAGGAGCGCACCGTAGAAGGCCAGTTCACTTCCCAGCGAGAGCGCGAAAGCGAAGAGAAGGGATAGACAAAATGCCCGGACAAGGCCTTTGGGCTTTGCGTCTGCAAGACAGCCGACCTGTGGCAGGGAAAGGAGAAGCAGAAGAGGAAAAAGAACGGATCCGCGCATTACGAAACTATCCGGATCCGCGGGGATAAGATATGGGCTTACAAAGGCAAGACAGAGACTTGCCAGGAAGGCGACAGCTTTTGGATATTTTTTTAGCAGAGTCATAGGGAACTCCTTTGCTGGACATGTGCATCAGATTGCTTGAAATTTCCAACAGTATACCATTAATCAGGAGAGAAAACCACACTTCGTTTTTTGCTCGGGAGGGAAGAGGCCAACAAAAAAGGCAGGCACAGAGAGCTGTGCCTGCCTTGATGCGCTGGTTATTTGGCCTCAGCCTTTGCCTCGGCCTTCTTTGTGGTGGTCTTTTTGGTAGTTGTCTTCTTGGCTGTGGTCTTCTTTGTTGTCTTCTTTTCCTCAGCCTCAGGTGCCGCCTCTGCCTTTTCGGCCTCGTTTGCCGTTTCGGCCTTCTTGGTGGTTTTCTTGGCTGTGGTCTTCTTTGCCGTCTTCTTTTCCTCAGCCTCGGGTGCAGCTTCTGTCTTTTCAGCTTCGTTGGCGGTTTCGGTCTTCTTAGTGGCCCCCTTCTTGGTGGCTTTCTTTACCTCACCCTCCGGAGCAGCCTTCTTGGCTGTGGATTTCCGAGTGGTCTTCTTGGGAGCTTCCTCGGCTTTTGGGGCTTCCTCGGCCTTAGGAGCTTCCTCAGCTTTCGGGGCTTCCTCGGAGGCGGGAGCCTCAGGAGCGGGAGCAGCGGTTTCCTCGGCAAGGGTAAAGGAGGTGGCAGGCTGTACGAGGGACTCATACAGCTTCATGTATAAACCGGCGGAGCTGTACCAGCTGTAGTCGCCCATCATGCCGCGGACGATGAGCTTGTACCAAACCTCGCGGTTCTCCTTGTAGTAATGAACGGCGCGGCGGAGGGTAAAGAGCATGTCGTGTGCGTTGTAGTTAAAGAAGGTGAAGCCGTTGCCCTCATCGCTGAATTTGTTGTAGGAGAGAACGGTGTCACGGAGGCCGCCGGTCTCACGGACGACAGGAATGGAGCCATAGCGCATGGAGATCATCTGGCTGAGGCCGCAGGGCTCAAACTGGCTGGGCATGAGGAACATGTCGCTGCCGGCATAGATGCGGTGCGCCAGCTGATGGTCCATGGCAAAGCGTGCGGCCAGGCGTCCCGGATATTCGGTTTCGGCCCAGGAGAAGAGGTTGGTGTACTTGGCATCGCCGACGCCGAGGACCGCCAGCTGAATGCCGGAGTCCATGAGCTCACGAATGACACACTCAATCAGATCAAAGCCCTTCTGGTTGGAGAGGCGGGACACGATGCCGACGAGAGGAACATCCGCCCGAACCTCAAGGCCAAGCTCTTTCTGGAGCTCTTCCTTACAGACTTCCTTGCCATGCAGATGATAGGGATCATAGTTGGCATAGATGAGAGGATCCTTTTCCGGCGCATAATCGTCGACATCAATGCCATTCAGGATGCCGACAAGCTGATTCTTGCGGGCACGGAGAAGACCGTCAAGGCGCTCGCCGAAGAAGGCGGTCTGAATCTCCTCAGCATAGCTGGGGGAGACGGTGGTCAGCTCGTCTGCATAGACGAGACCGGCCTTCATATAGTTGGCGCAGCCATAGCATTCGAGCTTGTCAGAGGTAAAGAGATCGTCGCCGAGGCCCAGGGTATCCTGAACGGGCTTGATCGGGAAAATGCCCTGATACTGCAGGTTGTGGATGGTGTAGACGGTCTTGATGTTCTGATAGAACTCAAACTGGCTGTACTGGATTTTGAGGAGAGCAGGGATCATGCCGGTCTGCCAGTCGTGGCAGTGGATGATGTCCGGCTGGAAGTCAAGATGCTTGACGGCATCAATGACCGCACGGGAGAAGAAACCAACGCGCTCATACTCATCGCCGCCGAGACCGTAGATGTAGTTGCGGCCAAAATAATACTCGTTGTCGACGAAATAGAAGGTGACGCCCTGATACTCGAGAGAACGGATACCGCAGTACTGCTTGCGCCAGCAGAGGATGACCTCGAATTCGCATTCAAGCTTCATCTGCGCCTTGTAATCCTCCCGGATTTCGGCATACAGAGGCAGAATAACGCGAACATCCTCGCCACGATTCTTAAGAACGGGGGTCAGCGCACCGACAACGTCGGCAAGTCCGCCGGTCTTAACGAAAGGGACACATTCAGATGCGGCAAATAATATTTTCATTGTAAACTCCTCCTAACTGAAGTGGCATGTTTTTAAAAAACGGGAAAGCCAGATGGCTTTCCCCTATTTGTTAAATGACAACATTCTTGGCAATCACAATGGGATAGGCAGCAGGGGCAATCATGCGGCCATTGCGACGGATGGTGCTCTGCTTATCCAGAATGCAGTGGTCAATCTCGGCACCCTCAAGAATCTGGGCATCCTGCATCACGATGGAATTCTTGATGACCGCGCCCTTGGCAACGGTGACACCACGGAACAGGATGGAATTGATGACGGTACCCTCAATGTGGCAGCCATTGGCAATCAGGGAGTTGTCGCACTCGCTGTCGCCGATGTATCTGGCTGGCATATCGTCACGAACCTTGGTGTAGATGGGACGCTCATTCGGGAACAGATTGTGACGGAAATCCGCATCCAGCAGGGCCATATTGAAATTGAAGTAGGACTGGATGGAATCAATCTGCCAGGCAATGCCGTCGTATTCATATCCGTGAATCTTCAACGTATTGTCGTTGATGCTCGCCTGAAGGACATCGCGCTCAAAGTCGTGCAGACCATTGGCAACGCCCTGCTCTGCCAGCTGACGCAGCAGCTCACGCTTGGTGATGTAGATCTTGAGAGAGGCACAGTCCCCCTTCGGGACCAGTGCGCCGATTTCCATGCCGGTCAGCATGTTGTCCTCATCGACGGTGAAGTAGGTGTCATCCCCCTCGATGCCCTTGGTCTTGTTGCGGCTGTAGAGAACGGTGATGTCCGCCTTGCTGTCGATGTGAGAGCGAACGGCGTCGGTAAAGTCGATGTTGTAAATCGTGTGGCTGTTTGTCAGCACCACATACTCCTGCTTGGAACGGGAGAGGAAGTTGGTGTTTGATTTGAGGGCATCCAGAAGGCCGTTGTATACGCCCATGTTGTCACGGGTCAGATATGGCGGCAAAATGACCATGCCCTGTTTGCCATGGAGATCCCACTCACGTCCGGAACCGACATGGTCCATGAGTGAGGAGTAGTTTTTCTGTGCGATGATGCCCACATTCTTGATTCCGGTATGAACCATGGATGAGAGCTGGAAGTCAATGACACGGTACCGGCCGGCAATCGGAAGAGCGGCGACGGCACGCTGAGAGGTCAGTTCACCCAGATGAATATCGTTTTCACCGGTTACGATAAGACCCATTACGTCTTTCATAAATCGGTCCCTCCTTACTGTGCATCGGCGTCGATCTGAACGCCGGCTGCAACGGTTTCACCTGCGGCGATGGTCGCACCAGGACCCACAACCGCAATATTGCCGGTTTCCTCACCGATGATGGCACCGGCCTTGATAACGGCATTTTCTGCCACGATCGCTCTGCGAACGACGGCACCACGTTCAATGGTGGCACCCGGCATGATGACGGCATCCGTCACATCCGCACCGACATCGACGGTGACACCGGCGAACAGAACGGAGTGATTGACCGTACCCTTTACCTCGCAGCCTTCTGTGATCAGGGAGTTAATGACACGTGCGCCCTTGTCGACATGATGCGGCGGCATACCCGGATTCCGGGCGAAAATGCGCCAGCGTTTGTCGGCCAGGTCAATGGGCATGGGCAGCGTCAGGAGGTCCATGTTGGATTCCCACAGAGATTCGATGGTTCCGACGTCTTTCCAGTAACCCTCAAAGGTGTAGGTAAACAGGCGCTCATCGGCACCCAGCATGGCCGGGATGATGTTCTTGCCGAAGTCATTCTCGGAGCTCGGATCGGCCTCATCCAGTTCAAGATACTTGCGCATCTTGGCCCAGCTGAAGATGTAGACGCCCATGGATGCCTTGTTGCTCTTTGGCTGTGCCGGCTTCTCCTCGAACTCAACGATCCGGTCGGTTTCATCGGTATTGAGAATGCCGAAGCGGGAGGCATCTGCCCACGGAACCTCACGGACCGCGATGGTCAGATCGGCGTCGTTGCGGATGTGCGCACGGAGCATGGCGTTGTAGTCCATCTTGTAGATGTGGTCACCGGAGAGAACCAGAACATAATCCGGATCCCACTGCTCGATGAAGGGGATGTTCTGATAAATGGCATTGGCTGTGCCCTTATACCATTCACCGGTTTTGCCGGTCTGGTACGGAGGCAGAACAAAGACGCCGCCATTCGAGAGGTCCAGGTCCCACGGAGAGCCGGAACCAATGTAAGAGTTCAGCTCCAGGGGACGATACTGTGTCAGCACGCCGACGACATCAATGCCGGAATTCGTGCAGTTGGACAGCGGGAAATCAATAATTCTGAACTTTCCGCCAAAAGGTACTGCCGGCTTTGCAACCTTTTTTGTCAGGATGCCAAGACGACTTCCTTGGCCGCCAGCGAGCAGCATGGCGACACATTTCTTTTTCCTCATGGTAATCTCACTCCATTGATAAGGATTAGTAATAGTAGACCACTATCGGAAAAACTCTTCTCCTATGAGAGCCGAACGAGTCTTCCCATTTGACTCGATTATAGCATATCTTTTGATAAAGGAAAAGACAAAATTCTGGAAAATTCTGAGGAATTGTGTCAGGGATTTTTGTTCAATATGTGAGACATCTTTTTTTGCACGGTTTGGGACATTTGACAGATGCAGAGGAGTGCCTAAAAAGGACCGGGCATATGGCATGAAGGGATTCGAAGCTGCTCTCTGGGAACGCGTGCGGGAATCTTCCTGGAATATTTCTTGCGGGAAATGAAAAGCTGTGATATCCTATCGGATGCAAATTACAGGAAAGCGTGGTGGGAAGATGCTCTATATTACAGGGGATGTCCATGGGGAGATCACAAGATTTGTAGAGCCCGAGGTTCCGTCAAAGACGTGGACCGGGGCGGATACGCTCATTGTGGCGGGCGATTTTGGCTGTATCTTTGGACTCAAAATGGACGAGCAGAAGCTGGATTTTCTTGAGTCCCTGCCCTACGAAATCGCGTTTCTGGATGGGAATCATGAGTGCTTCCCAAAGATCTATGCGTATCCGGAGGAAACGTGGAGAGGCGGCAAAGTGCACAGGGTTCGGCATAATGTCCGCCATCTCATGCGCGGCCAGATCTTTGAAATGGAAGGACTTCGGATGTTTACCATGGGCGGCGGATATTCCATTGATGTGGGCATGCGCATCCCGGGGCTGAGCTGGTGGCCGGAGGAGATGCCAAGCCGTGAGGAATATGAGGAAGGCCTTTCCAATCTTGAAAAGGCCGGTAATCAGGTGGACTTTATTCTCAGTCATGCAGCACCGATTGGAACCATGAACTACCTTAAGGAGATCGGTGTCTTTCAGTACCTTTTCCCGCAGGAGCGGCCACTGGGCGTGTATCTTGAACAGATCGCGGGGGATGTTTCGCATCGGCACTTTTATTTCGGACACATCCATATGGACCGCGAACTGCCGGACAATAGGACAGCATTGTATCATGCGGTCTACTGCCTGAATACAGGCGAGCGGATCCGCTAAGAATATGGGAAAGGGGAAATATGAGTCAGATCCGACTGGATAAATGTCTCACACTGCTGGGCATCGGAACCAGAACCGAGGTCAAAACGCTGATCCGAAAAGGCGCGGTTTTGGTCAGGGACCAGCGGATCACGGATCCCTCTGCCAAATTCGATGCCGAAAATGCAGAGATCCAGGTGGGCGCCACACAGTATGTGTTCAAATCAAGCCGAACCATCATGATGAATAAGACTGCCGGTGTCCTGACGGCGGCCAGAGATCCGAAACAGAAAACGGTCATGGATACGCTGCCGGAGATCTATGTCGGGCTTGGCTGCATGCCGGTGGGGCGACTGGATAAGGATACGACGGGCCTTCTGATCCTGACCAGTGATGGCCAGCTGGCGCATCGCCTGATCAGCCCAATGCATGAGGTGGGAAAGGTCTATGAGGCCGTCATCGACGGTCCGTTTACGGATATGGATCGTGAGGCCTTTGAACGGGGCATTGAGATTCGAGATTCAGATGGCACCTTTACGGCAAAGCCGGCAAAGGTCCGGGTCATGGAAAACGGAGATCATGAGAGCATTGTCCGTCTTTCCATCACCGAGGGCAAGTATCATCAGGTGAAGCGGATGTTTGCGATGCGGGGGCGGACGGTGACAGGCCTCCGGCGCCTGGCCATCGGGCGTCTCTGGCTGGATCATCTGGAGCCTGGTGCGTTTCGGGAACTCGGACCGGAGGAAATCGCGCTCCTTGAACAGGATGGCGATGAACTCTGAATGCCCAGGCTACGGCAGGTCCCCGGGCACGGACAGCAAACATCACTCCGCTGCCGGAGAGCATGTGTCAAAGGGACAGCGGAGCGGTACAGAGACTTGACAAATCAACTGCCTCAAATGCATCTGCACAGAAGCGGGGAACGCGTGAAACAGGAGGAATGAAATGGCAGAGCAGTATTTTACAGCCAATCCGGAAAGCGCCCATGAGATGCGCAGCTTCCAGGTTGACATGGATGGAAAATGCCTGACATTTGAAACAGATGCAGGCGTCTTTTCAAAGCAGCATATTGATCCCGGCAGCGAGCTTCTCTGCCGGGCCATGGAGGGCATTTCCGGGGACGTCCTTGATATGGGATGCGGCTGGGGTGCAATGAGCATCCTGACAATGGCCAGATTCCCGGAGGTTCATATGACGATGGCGGAAATCAATGAGCGGGCCATTGAGCTTGCCAGGGTCAACGTGAAGGCCAATGGGATGCAGGCAACGGCGATCAGCAGTGATGGGTTTGCAAATGTCGAGGGGCAGTTTGACGTCATCATGACAAATCCACCCATCCGCGCCGGGAAAAGTGTCATCTATGGCATGTTTGCGGATGCCAGGGAACACCTGAAGCCGGGTGGAGCACTCTGGCTGGTGATCCGAAAGCAGCAGGGCGCAGAGAGTGCGGCAAAGTATTTGCGAGAGCTGTATGCAAAGGTAGAGCTTGTTAAAAAG
>JAFUZM010000057.1 GCA_017476605.1 Clostridia bacterium | reverse complement strand
GCCCCTTGACGGCTGATAAGGGAACCGTCTTTAGCTGAACATAGCCTCTTTTCATCCCATTTGAAGCTTAAACTCTAGCTAACTGGCTAGTTCCAGGCTAGGAGACTGTCGTAAGTTACCCACCACTAATACAAAAGCGCCAAAAATGGAGAGGAAATGGTATAATAGGCATGACGTGCTTCAAAATCGTCGTGCTCTATGGCTTGTCCGTAGAGCTCTTTTCGTTTCCAGACTAAAGGCTATACGTCGTAGATTTTTTGAATCACCTTTGAGAATGAAATTAAAGCTTGACTTATTTCATTATATTTAGAAAGCAACTCTTTATATCTCCGTTCAAGATCTTGATTTTGCGCTGCTTGCTTAGATGAGGTACTTGTCCTTTCGTTATTGTATGCTTCAATCTCTTCTTTTATAAGTTCATCGTCAACTACATTCTTACGGCGTTTTCCTGATGTTGGAATAATCAGCGACGTTTCTGGGTCAATTCTACCTATTAGAGTTCGTTTTTGATTAGATCGCTTTAATTGACTATCCCATTTCACTTCATTATGGTAGGCGTAAGTTACATTTTGTCTGGAATCAAATTGGAGTACTATTGACATTCATTTCCCCCTTCACATGCTTGGACACGAGGGTATTATACATAAAACTTTAATGAGTGTCAACAATACTGATATAAAAGTTTTAGGTTGATGCCATTGAGTAGATATATACGGCTGTTTTTCATTTTCCAAGATCCACAAAATTACCGATAAAGCTTTTCCTGTGAATCGGACACGGACCATATTTTTTGAGTGCAGCAATATGCTCTGCCGTTCCATAGCCCTTGTTTTTTGCAAAGCCATATTGCGGATACATCTCATCGTATTTGCGCATCAGACGGTCCCTGCTGACCTTTGCCAGGATGGAAGCTGCCGCAATGGAATAGCAAAGTGCATCCCCATGGACGATGCCCTGTACCTCACCCGTCACCTGCAGATCATTGATTGCATCCACAAGGAAGAGGCTGCAGGGAGCCTCTGCCCCAGCCGTCGCCATCGCCCGCTTTGTGGCCGCCAGGATGTTGATCCGGTCAATCTCCTCCGGCTCGGCAAACTCCACGCGTGCATATACGGCTGTTTCCAGAATCTGGTCATAGAGAAGTTCCCGCCGTTTTTCGCTGACCTTTTTGCTGTCATCCACATACAGCAACAGTGGCGTTGGCGGCATGATGACACAGGCCGTTGCCACCGGTCCGCAAAGCGGACCGCGTCCAGCCTCGTCCATGCCGGCAAAGATGGTGCCCTTTGCCCAAAGCTCACGGTCCATCTGTGAGATTTCCTCAAGTCTTGCCTGCCAGTCCTTCACAGCTTTTCCTCCTCTATTGGTCGGCCACCGGTATCGCCGGCGTCGTCGGCGGTTGGAACCCGTTCCAGTGTGACTTTTCCCAGTTTGCCAGCCCTGAACTCGTCAAGAATGACCGAGGCCCCCCGATCTGTATCCGCCTCGCCACGGCTGACAATCCAGCCACGGCCACGGCATGCCTCAATCAGGAGTGCTTCTCCGCTCGTTTCCATGTTCTTTATATGAAAGCGCGAGGCAATTGCCTCAGGATGGGTTTCTTTCATCCGGGTGAGAAGATCAATGGCCATGCTCTGCTGGTCCAGAATCAGATCATTGATGGTGCCAATGAAGGCCAGCAGCTTTGCATCCTCCTGATTTTCAATCTTTGGCCAGAGAAGACCCGGCGTGTCTAGCAGCTCCAGATACGGATTGATCTTGACCCACTGGTTGCTGCGCGTCACCCCCGGGCGATCCCCGGTTTTAACTGCAGCGTTTCCGCTGATCCGGTTGATGAACGTGGATTTGCCCACATTGGGAACGCCGACAACCATGATGCGAACTGTCTTTTTGACCCCGCGCTTTGCCAGTGCCTCTACCTTCTCTTTCGTAAGGCCCGAAATTCGGTCCATGAGCCCCCGGGTGTTTCCCTTCAGCCCATTGAAGGACATGGCCTGCTGGCCCTCCGTCCGAAAATACCGCAGCCACTCGGTGGTCGCCGCATCCTCTGCCAGATCTGCCTTGTTGAGCACCAAAAGCCGCGGCTTCCCCGCCAGCATCTGTCCCAGGTCCGGGTTCCGGCTGGCCTCAGGAATTCTGGCGTCGCACAGCTCAATCACGGCATCTGCCCTGGAGATCTGATCCTGCAGGAGCCGCCGGGATTTGGCCATATGTCCGGGATACCAGTTGATCTTCTTTTCACTGCCCGGGATACGTTCCATCTCGTCCATGTCTTCCTCTTTCAAATCATTATCGTTAAAAACAACGGAGCAGATATTGCATCTGCTCCGTTGTTTTAATGTCTCCCGCAATGCGGGAAAAGCACAATTATCTTTCCTTGATCTTAGCAGCCTTGCCGGACCGTTCACGCAGATAGTACAGCTTCGCACGACGGACTTTGCCGCGACGGAGAACTGTGATCTTATCAAGGCGCGGGGAATGCAGCGGGAATGTACGCTCAACACCGATGCCGTATGATACACGACGAAGGGTGAACGTCTCACGAATGCTGCCGTTGCGCTTTGCAATGCAGATGCCCTCAAAGGCCTGCAGACGCTCGCGATCGCCTTCAACAACCTTCACCATTACGCGCAGGGTGTCACCTACGTTAAACTTGGGAAGATCCTGCTTGAGCTGTTCGCTCTCGATCGCACGGATGATCTCGTTCATTAGTCGATTCTCCTTTCACCATAGACGTTCATATCCAGCCCTGAAAGACGATAGCGGAACGCCCGTTTCACAATTGCCGATTATAGCATATGAAAATGTGCCTCTGCAATACCCTTTTTAAAGTTTTTTGACAGTCTCAAAGGCATTTTGGCGAAACAGCAGAAAAGACGCCCCGGCGAAAATGACACCGGATAAATTTCGATAGGTAAAGTAATAATGTTCGTAAATATGATTGCTTGTGGCCAGCATGAACACAAGCGGGATCAGGCAGGGAACAAGAAGTGCCCATTGTGGCCTGCCCATATGGCCTTTTTTTACCCAGCTTCCCAGAATATAAAGCGCCATGATGCCAAACACAACAAGATACGCATGCTTGCTAGTAAGCACACTCACATTTCGAAGAAGCGCTTGAGGCCTTGTATAGTAGTTGCCATCTGTATGGCTGGCCATCCGGATCCGGATCTGTGCAAACGCGCCGCCGGCTCCGGTACCCAAAACCAGTTCATTGAGAAGGAATTTGAAAAGATACATGCCAACGTATCCGACGCCCCAGGCAAAGACCGACAGGAAGACTGTGCTCAGCAGCTTTTTCTGTCCCTTTTTCCCTTCCATCAGGATAAGAAGCGTCAGTGGAAAGGAAAGCGTGACAGTGGGTGCCGTCAAAAGATCATAGTAACAGGTAAACAGGCCAATCAGGAAAAAGAACACCGGCATGCCTACGAAGCGTTCTATCCGCTCATATCCATACAGCAACGCGGCTGAGGCAAGGAGGAAAGTCAGCATCACCGGGACAAACTGAATGCAGGCCGCCATGGTGATGGGCACCATGATAAACACGCCAAGCCCCCAGGGCACAATAGCCTTGGTGAGCCCTCGTCGCTGCATCAGCAGTGCGCAGAGAAGAATCAGCGCAAATTCGAGCGCATACATCATCATCCCGATATTGGAAAGAGTTGTAAAGGATAACAGAATCCTCAGCGGCAAAATGTATCCATGCCAGTAGCGGCTGTAGGACAGGCCGCCTCTTCCTGTATCACGGCCGTCACCATAGGTGCAGAAGCCATCCCAGTCTGACATCTCCCCGGTGGGCTCAAACTCTGCCCGAAGTCCTCCGAATACCCGGTGCCAGAAGCTTTCACCACCCGTATAGGCAGCGGTTTTGACCTTCAGAATGGTGGTATAATTGTCATGCCTGGTACTGGGCATGCCCCCTATGACATCAAAGGCCCCCTCCTGTATCCAGAGCATATCCACCGCCTGCGTTGCATTTTCCCGCATCCGCTCTGTGTCAATCAGCACATGTGCCATGTTGCAGGCAATGCAGAAAAGAAGGGTGAGGAGGATCAGTGCCACACCGTGCACCCATTTGGTCTTTGTCATTTTCCCCTCCTTACCGGCTGGCGGGACCATCCAGCATGCGGAGCCAGACGCTCTTCAGGTAATGACTTTCGGGATATCCGGCCAGCACCGGATGATCCATGTCCTGCCGCCTCAGGTCCAGCAACTGGACCGTACGGTGCAGATCCTGTGCTGCGGAGTATACCGTATTGAGGAACGTCTCCTCCGGCATATGGTAGGAGCAGGAATGGGTGGCCAGAATGCCACCGGCAGGCAGCAGACGCATGGCCGAAAGCGCGATTTCCTTGTATCCCCGGCAGGCATTTTCCATATTGGCATGCGCCTTGGTAAAGGCAGGGGGATCCAGGATGATCACATCATATTGCTCACCAAGCCGCACCTGTTCCCGAAGGAAATCAAAACAGTTGGCCAGAATCGGTTCCACGGTAAGCCCGTTGAGCACAGCATTTTCCGCGATCAGACGGACGGCACCCTCGCTGATGTCAACGGCGCGCACCTCCCGTGCCCCCGCATAGGCGGCATTGAGTGCAAAGCCACCGGAATAGGAAAAGCAGTCAAGCACCCGGGCATCCTTTGAAAACTGCCGAACATACAGGTGATTCGCCTTCTGGTCAAGAAAGGATCCCGTCTTTTGTCCGCCCTCGATGTCCACCTTCATGCGAATGCCGTTTTCCGTGACGATCACCGTCTCTGGCAGATTTCCGCGAATGACCCGGACAAAGCAGTCCATTCCCTCTTTTTGACGGATCCTGTCGTCATTTTTGAGGTACAGACATTCCGGCTGTTCGCAGTCCATGAGCGCATCCGCAATGACATCTGTGTATTTTTCCATGCCAAGCGTCAGAATCTGCAGGACGACGGTTCCGCCAAACCGATCACAGATGACTCCCGGCAGCAGGTCCGCCTCCCCGTAGATGAGTCGGCAGGAATCGGTTCCCGGACGGGCCAGGACGGTTTTTCGCATCCGGCAGGCATTTTTCACACGCTCTCTTATGAGCTCCTCCGTCACCTCTGTCCCGTCATGGGTCAGAAGTCGTACGGTGAGCAGCGAGTGGCTGTTGTAGATGCCGCGACCAAGAAACCGGCCGCGGAAATCCACTGCCTCCACCAGCTCACCATCCGCCGGATCTCCCTCTACCCGCTCAATCTCATTTCCGTAAATCCACGGATGCCCATGAACCAGCTTTTTCTGCCGTCCGTTGATGACGTGAACCACGGCCTCAGTCTTTGCCATATTACACCTCAATGACATTGATCATGACAACAGGACGGCGTTTGGTCCTGTTAAACAGGAACGAGCGCAGCTCACCCTGCATCCGCCCGCTGTCGATTTCCTGGACGATCTTTTTCCCCAGCTTCGAGATCTTCTGTGCATACTCAGCGATGTGTTTCCGGCAGGCCGCCTCGATCTTTTCATGTTCGCTGTCATACAGAAAGCCCATCGCCGAGACGGCCGGCATGCCGATGATCACGCCGTTTCCGGCAGAGACTGCAAGGGCGATTGCCACAACACCGTCATCCGACAGCATGCGACGCTCCCGCAGAACCGTGCTGTCCGCATCACCGGTAGAGGAACCGTCCACCAGAACGGCATCGCCGTTGGTAAAGCCGGCCACCTTGGCTCCGTTCCGGCCGATTTCAAAAATATCTCCGTTTGCCAAAATGAAGATATTTTCAAAGGGCATTCCCAGCTTATGTGCCATCTCGGCATGCTGATAAAGCATTCTCGTTTCGCCGTGCGCCGGGATAAAGTATTTCGGCTTGATAAGCTCATGAACCAGCTTGATTTCCTCCTGCGAGGCGTGGCCGGAGACATGCACGTCCGCCAGTGCCGAGTAATAGACCGTGGCACCGCGCCGGTACAGCTCATTGATGACCTTGTAAATCGGCTTCTCATTGCCAGGAATCGGCGTAGAGGACAGGATGACAGTGTCCCCAGGCAGAATTTCCACCTCTTTATGATTGGCAAAGGCAATTTTAGTCAGTGCGCTCATGGGCTCACCCTGGGAGCCCGTGGAAATAATGACCACCTGGCTGGGTTCATACTTGTCAAGATCCGAAATCTCGATCAGCGTATCCTTCTTCATCTGAATGTATCCGAGGCTGTTGGCCGCATTGAATACATTGAGCATGCTGCGTCCCACAAGGGCAACCTTGCGTCCGACCCGCTCTGCAGCCGTGAAAATCTGCTGCAGCCGTGAGGTATTTGAGGAAAAGGTCGCCACAAAGATGCGCCCGGTGGCACCAGCAAACATCTGGGCCATCGTCTCGCCCACGTGCCGCTCCGATTTGGTGAATCCCGGCACCTCAATATTCGTGGACTCACAGACAAACAGAAGGACGCCCTCCTTGCCAATTTCCGCAATGCGCTGCAGGTCCATGATGCCGCCGTTGATCGGGGTGTAGTCGATCTTAAAGTCGCCGGAGTGCATGATGATGCCGGCCGGCGTCCGTATGGCAAACATGAACGCATCCTCAATGGAATGGTTGACATGGATGCATTCCACAGAGAAGCACCCGGCCTTAATGGTATCGCCGGCTTCGACCACCTTGAGCTCGCAGCTCTTGCCAAGACCCGAAATCCGGTCATTCAGCTTATAGCGAATCAGCTCTATGGTCATTTTGCCGCCATAGATGGGCGCCTTGAAGCGCTCCATGAGATAGGGCAGTCCGCCGATATGGTCCTCATGTCCGTGGGTGATAAAGATTCCGCGCACGCGGTCCTTGTTGTCAAGGACATATTTGAAGTCCGGGATAACGGCATCCACGCCCGGCATGCTTTCATCCGGGAAAATCTGGCCGACATCGACAATGATGATGTCGTTCCCGTACTCATACGCCGTCATGTTCTTGCCGATTTCGCACATGCCGCCAAGCGGAATCATGCGCAGCGTTCCCTTAGGCGCATGGGCGCCCGCATAGGAGCGAAGTGACTCCGGCTTTTTGCCGGTAAACGTGAGGTTCTGCGAGATCATGGGATGGTCCTGAAGCACAATATTGACATGCCGCTTTCCGCCAAGTGTCTCCATCTGCACTCTTGGCTGCGTCTTGACGCTGCCTTTAAACTCAAGCTTTTCTGTCTTCTTTTCCGTCTCCCTCACCGTAGCCGTCTGCCCGGTCGCTTTCTGTTTCTGATTTGGGAGCGGATGGCTGGCCGTCTTCCCGCCACCGGTGGTATTTCTGTTCCAGTTGCTATTCGGTGCCGCATTTTTCCCGGTTTTCTGCCGCAAAATTGGCACGCGTTTCTTTCCCTGCTGTGTCTTTTGTGCATTGCCTGAAGTTGGAGTATTTGCTGCACTCTGCTGTGTATTCTGAGGCTGGGCACTGCCCGTATTCCTGCCCTGCTTGTTATTATGATTTCTTGAAAAATGGTTTGTTGTTTTGTTCATATATTTCCTTTCGTCCATAAACACACAAAAAAGCGCATCGATCTGCGCTTCTCTGTTTGATCATCTCTATATATCAGATCTCAGCTGTCGGTCATCCCAACTGAGCAATAAGCAAATCATGTCCGCATTCGGGACGTTGCGAATTATACCGCGTTCCCCTTTCTTTTGCAATAGGCGTACGCCTCCCGATTTCTCCTTTTCCTCTGCGTCGGTCCGCTTCTGCGTTAAGAGCCCGACAAACAGGCCAAAATGTATGACCTTTGGTATAGACTTTCTTTTTCGCTCGTACTATAATCCAGATAGCTCAGAAATTTTGCATTCTGACCGCATCACAATCGTTCCGTCCTTTCGGTTCCCATTTCTTGATTTTGCTCCCCCAATGTGTTAACGTATAGGAACAAAAAGGGCTTTGCGTCTAATAAACCAATCTTCACCTGGAGGCAAATTGTGGGTTATATCACCTTTGACAACGTCTCAAAACACTACCGTTCCGGCGACACGGTTGTAAAAGCGCTGGACAACGTCAGCTTCGATATTGAAAAAGGCGAATTCTGCGTCGTTCTGGGGCCCTCCGGCGCCGGAAAAACCACACTGCTCAATCTTCTCGGCGGAATGGATAAAGCCACCGGCGGCACCATTACAGTCGGCGGCAAAGTCGTAACCTCCCTGAATGGCCGGCAGCTGACCAATTACCGCCGGACCGATGTGGGCTTTGTGTTCCAGTTTTACAACCTCATGCCCAACCTGACGGCACTTGAAAACGTCGAGCTGGCACGCCAGGTCTGTCGCGACTCGCTTGATCCCCGGACGGTCATGGAACAGGTCGGCCTCAGCGATCGCCTGAACAACTTTCCCGCACAGCTTTCCGGCGGTGAACAGCAGAGGGTTTCCATCGCGCGGGCGCTTTGCAAAAACCCAGCGCTTCTCCTCTGCGATGAACCGACCGGCGCGCTTGACTCAAAGACGGGCGTTCAGGTTCTGGGCCTGCTCACTGAGATCAGCCGGAAGCATGGGGCGACGGTGGTGATCATCACGCACAATGCGACCATTGCACGCCTTGGAAACCGCATCATTCACGTCAAGAACGGCACCATAGATTCCATTGATCTCAGAGATAAGCCCGAGCGGGTAGAGGATATCGTATGGTAACAAATCATCGCATTCGCAAAAATGTCCTCGGAATCAAGCTGCGTCGGGATATGACAAAGGCAGTCATGCAGTTTCTCTCCATCATCCTGCTCTGTGCACTTGGCACCTTTGCCTTTTCGGCCCTTGACGGAACCGCCCGCATGACCCGGGTCACGGTCGACCATTATTTTTCAGAAAACAATCTGGCCGACCTCTGGATCACCCTGCCCCGGGTAGACCGGGCAACACTGGCAAAGATCGGAAGCATTCCCGGGGTCACAGGCATCCGGGCCCGGACCAGTCTTGACATGGATACGGGCTTCGGGGACAACGTCACGCTGAACGTCGTTGCCTATGACGGTCCCATGGACATCAACATTCCGCTGCTTCGGGATGGACAGCTGCTGGGGGAAACGGATAAGCACGGCTGCCTTGTTGAGGAGTGGTTTGCCACTGCCCATCATCTTGAGATCGGCGACTCCGTCACCGTCAAGTATGGTGGCGCCCGTATCACCTTCCTGATCCGCGGCATTGTCGTCAGCCCGGAATTCATTGCCATTTCCCGCGGTGCCTCTGCCGATCCCGAAACCTATGGCTATATTCTCATCAACAGCAGGGCCATTCCCTCTCTTCCCCTGACGCAGGTTATCCTCAAAGCGGATTCAGATACGAATCTTGACGAGATTGAGGCGGCGATCAATCACCTCTTGCCGGAAGCCCTCATCGTCAACCGCGGTGCACACTCAAGTACGGCCAGAATCAACAACAATGCCAACATGTTTGAAAACATGACACTGGTTTTCCCCGTGCTCGCCTACTTCATCGCTGCCTTGATCGTGATGACAACCCTCGAGCGCATGATCGACAACCAGCGCCTGCAGATGGGCACCCTTGAGGCGCTGGGTTTTCCGAAAAGCAAGATTCGCCATCACTATCTTTCCTACTCCATTGTCCCCTCTCTTCTGGGGGCTGTCCTGGGGACGCTGCTTGGGCACCGCTATCTGCCCATCCTTCTCTGGAACGCACTCCTCAGTCAGACGGAGATGCCCTATCGCCTTGAGCCGCCCATCTCCCTGCCCGCCTGGGGCATGGTTGCCCTCACGGTCGTGATGAGCATGGGCATCTGTCTCATTGCCTATCACCGGACCTCAAAGGAGACCCCTGCGGATCTTCTGCGCCCCAAACCGCCAAAATCCGGACGCCGCATTCTCTTTGAGCGCATCACGTTCCTCTGGTCGCGCTTCTCCTTCAACAGCAAAATGGTGATCCGTAACCTGATGCGCAACAAGACCCGTTCCTTCATGTCCCTCCTGGGCATCCTCTTTTGCACCATGCTCATCATCACTTCTCTGGGCCTGCAGGATTCGGTCAAGATTCTCACGTACAACTACTATCAGAAGACGATGCATTATGACATCTCCGCTTCCCTTGGTTCCGATCCGGACAAGGCGGAGAGCTATGAGCGGCGCCTTGATGCCGAGACTGTCGAATGCATCATGGCCAAATCCATCTCCCTGCGCGTCCCCGGCGGCACGCGCACCGTCCTCATGAACGTGCTTGAGGATGAGCAGGTGCTGCAAAGCCTCGGCCCGGATGGAACGCACCTTGACCTGCCCGTAAACGGCACAGCCGTCACAAAAAAGCTTTCCCGGGTACTTGACATCTCCATCGGGGACACCGTTGAGGTCTGGCTCCCGGGCGAGCAGACTCCGCTGCTGTTCCCCGTTCTGGCCATTGCCGAAAACAATTTCTCCCAGGGCATTTATGTGACCCGCTCCTACTGGGAAAAGCAGCATAAGGGCCCGTTTGTCCCCACCTCCATTCTGCTTGAAAGCCCCGGACCGGGCGCTGCCCTCCAGCTGGATGCACTGGATGAGGTAAAGCAGATTGACTATCCGGAGGATCAGATTCGGGATATGCTGGCCATGCTGGATACCCTCTCCTCCGTCTTTGCCCTTCTGACCGGCATCGCGCTGGCTCTGGCCTTTGTCATCTGTTACAACATGGGGCTCATGAACTTCGTCGAGCGAATCCGGGAATATGCCACACTCAAGGTACTGGGCTATCACAAGCGGGAAATCCGCTGGCTCATCTTAAAGGAAAACATTCTGATCACGCTCCTTGGCATCCTGGCCGGCATTTATCCGGGCATCCTCCTCACCGACGTGGTCATGCACTCCTGTGAGCCGGAAACCGCGTTCTACAGCGGCACTCCGACCCTCACCTCCATCCTGATCGCCTCCGTCGTCACCTTCTTTTTCTCCATCTTCCTTCAGCTCCTGCTGACCCGTAAGGTCCAGAAAATTGATATGGTCGAGGCCCTCAAGTCCGTCGAATAACCGTATTCCTTCAAAGGAGATTTCCATATGAAACTTCGTATTCTCTTCATTGCTCTGCTCCTGCTGGCCCTTGCCGCCGGCGCCGCGGCCTCCACCGCAGATGCCATCATCGTCGCTCCTGAGACACTCAAGATCACCGCGCCATATAACGCCACGCTGCTTCCCTTTGATCTCAAGGCCGGGGACAGCGTATCCGCAAATGATGTCCTCTTTTCCATTCAGACCACGCCCATCTATGCCGCGCAGGGCGGTAAGGTGGTCTCCGTCTATGCCGCTCCGGGGGATGATGCCGCCGGCATCATGAACCGCTATCACGCACTTGCGGTCATTGAGCCCACCTATCCGCTTTATATCGACGCAGATACCTCTCAGGCCTACGACAAGGATGAGAATAAATATATCCACGCCGGCGAGCTCCTCTATCTCAAGTGTGGCAATGACAAGGGACAGGGCCGGGTGACCGCCGTAAACGGCAGCCATTACACCGTTGAAATTCTCCTCGGCTCCTTTGATCTAGACGACTCCGTCCGCTGCTATCGCGAAAGCGGCCACGCCAATGATTCCGAGGTTGGCCGCGGCAAGGTCACCCGCTACCCGGACATCGTCGTCTCCGCTGAGGGGCGCATCAAGGCCGTGAACATCAAGGCCGGTGACACCGTGAAAACCGGGGATCTGCTCTTTGAAGTTCTTGATCCCCTGGCTGCACCGGACGCCGGGGGGACCATCACCGCGCCGGCCTCCGGGGTGCTTTCCGCTCTTCACGTTCTCTCCGGTCAGCAGGTCTACCGTGGTCAGCTTCTCTGCGAAATCGTCAATCTTTCCACCCTCGAACTGAGCTGTGAGCTGGATGAAATGGACCTCCCGGGCATTCACGTTGGCGATTCCCTTTCCTACACGCTGGATGCCTATCCCGACCGGACCGTTTCCGGCACAGTGCTCAGGATTTATCCCCTTGGCACTGTCAAGCAGAATGCCACATACTATGACGTCCGTCTGACGGTCCCCTCTGACCTGCAGCTATATCCGGGCATGAATGCCACGGTCAAAATCCAATAAAAAAATGCGAGGCAATCCTCGCATTTTTTTATTCAGGACACGGATTGGAAACAGTTCTTTCCATCCTGGCATTTGATGCTTTCTCCGATCTTCCGGATATCCTTCATGAAAAGTGCTTTGAACACGTATGGAATGTGTGATCTGCGGTTGGGAGCACTCCCCCAGTACGAGAAATCGGCGTAGAAGTCCTCGGCATATTCAAGGATCGCGGCTGCAAGTCTCATACGGGCGTCGTTTTCATCCTTGCCATTTTCAACCAGATCGTGCTCGCCAAGAGCAAGAGTGACAGATCCGTCATTCTCAATCATCCGGACCGCTGTATACGAGTATCCCGCAAGAAGTTCTTCCATGAAACGAAGATCAGAAAGAAAGAGCACATCCCGTGTGCGCTTAAAAAACTGTGGTTTTTCGCGAACAGCTGCATCGACGACTGTGCTCCATTCCCTGCGAACATCCGTTGCATTCATAATAGAAGTCATGCCAGCTTACCTCTCCCACGTTCCGCTTTTCCCGACGTTCCGCCAGTAGACCGCCTTTTTCGTATCCCGCGGGACCATTTCACTGCCAAAGGTACACCATTCCGCAAGCTTCATCATCGCCCCGCGAAACTCGGTTTTGGATAGCTGCGCCTTATAGGCCCCCAAAAGCTCATTTCGGTCCGTCCTTGCATCCTCGCCCGCACCGTTGTCAATGGCCTTATCCAGCCAGTAGAGTGCAGCAAGATCATTCTGCTTTACCCCGCTGCCGGTGTTGTAAAGCGCAGCAAGATCACTCTGTGAATACCAGTCCCCTCCGAATTCCGCCGAGGCACGAAGCAGTTTCGCCGCCGGTTCGTATTCATTTTTATTGATATGATTTCCCGCAAAGGCATACAGCCTTCGGCATACTTCCTCATTGACATTCGGCCGTTCCGGTAAGACGTGCCTGACAAACCGCGCCATGTCCTCATACAGCTCCTGCGCGGATCTCATCTCCATTTTCCCATGAATATAGTCCATCGCGCACTTGAGGCACAGCTTCCCCGCCTGAAGATTTCCGGCAAGCTCAGCCTGATGGAACCAGTAGCCGCCCTCCATAAAGTCCTGCGAGGTCCCTTTTCCCTGGGCACACAGGCTTCCAAGATTATATTGCGCCTTTTTGTCAGGCCCCAGCTTCAGCACCTGGCGATAGGCCTTGACAGCGCCCTCATAATCACCATTGGCAATGCAGGTTTCCGCCTGGCGCATGAGCTCGGACATCTCATCCGCATGTTCTGCCGCATCCCGGGGCTCAATGTCGCATTCATCCATGCTGCTGGCAGACCGCCAGGACTCACCGGCTGACATATTGCCGGCTGCCTGCTCGTCAGGCCTCACCTTTTTCCCGCCAAACAGCCTCCCGAAAAATCCCATGCTTCCTCCATTCCAGATTCCCGCAACCTCGTGCGGACACTCAGAGAATCTTTTTCACATAATTGGGGTAAATCAGATAGGTTGCTGCCTGCTCCCGCCCATCAAGCAGCTCAAGCGCGCTTCTCAGAACAATGCTGTTTTTTATGCCGTTTGCCAGAAACTGCGGCTCAAACGTGCGAAAAATTTCCTCATACGAGATCCGCTCCCGGTCACACAGTGCAATATACTGGTCTATGTTTCTGAGAAGCTCCCGGTTCAACATGATGTTATTCGGATGGATATATCGGAACGCATCGCACTGGATGCCGACCTGCTTGATCTTCTTGTTCAGAATATGCGGCGAAAACCGGACATATTTCTCGCCGAAATGCAGCCGTGTCTGATACTTGAACCCCAGATAGGATACCTGATCCTCAATCTGAAATCCATCCGGATAGCAGTGCTCAAGAATATACTCACAGACGATGGTCTCGTTGATCTGCCCGCGGATATACGTTCTGCCGTACAACCTATACTGCTTTAAAAATGCCTCCTGAACATCGCTCAGTCTGTATCCCTGATGCTTTGCGCATTCCCGGATCCACTTTTCCGCCTCATCCTCTGGCATTCCCTTTGGAAGTGCCCCAATGGTTCTTATGAGTTTCGGTTCCGTAATTCCCGGGGTTTCCCTGAATGAAATCACTCTGCTTTCCTTTTCCGAATAGGCAAACCGCTCATTATCCAGGGCGTGAAGGGTGATGCATACCCACATGACCTCTGCGCTTTTCTCGTCTGCCACGCATTTTTTCGTGGCCACCTCCGTAAATGGCTGCCCATCCAGCAGCGCATAGAGGTAATCCAGAATGTCAAGGCCCGCCTTGCCAGTGCCTCGCCGATACCGCCACGCAATGGTTCGCTTCATACTCCCCAGCTGACGCGAGGTCAGCGCTTCGGATTCCTTAATTTCCTCATCCGGACATCCGGCAAGCAACATCCGAAGAACCGGCGCAATCGTCTGTGAGCCGCCTGCAAATTCCCGTCCTTCTCTTAAAACCGGCTCCAGTCCCGTCTGCATCTTATCCAGGATGTCCAGCACATTCTGCAATGCAATTTTCCCGCTTTGTGTCTCCTCCGCTCTCATCATTAAAAGGACCTTTGGCAGATCCCGAAAGAGGGTTTCCTCTGTGATCCATCTGCTCAGCATCGTCCTTGCACTCCGCCCCACCGCCTCAACAAACGGCAGGACATGCCAGGCCTCCGTGATGGTATTGGCTTCAAAGATGCGCTGCAGTTTCCTTTCGACATCTTTACGAAATTCCTGCGTATCACTGTACTGCTCCAGTGCCTCAAGGAGCCGGAGAATCTCAGGTTCCCGGCGAATGGCCATCTGGCAGATTTCCCCGCCAATGGCCGTAGCTGCTTCCTGTAACCGGACTGCAACAGGGGATGACCATTCCAGATGCTCACCCGCCGCAATCGCGCTGGCCAGCCGGAGAATCTCAGGGATATTTCCCCCGGAATATTCCGGGCCAGCCAAAGGTTGCTCCTCGCGGGCAAGCTCCCTGCATTTTGTAAGGATCTCCTCCGCTGTCCTTTTCCCACACCCCTCCATCCGGCTGATCTGATTGAGCGTGCGGCTCATCAGCGAGCGCACCGTCGGGCACCTGTCTCTCACGCAATTATATGCCCGGGTGCTGAGTCCGAGAGCCGAAATCGGAAGGTCATAAAGCGGGGAGTTCTCGGGAATTTCAAGCAGTTCACCAAGCGGTCGCTTTAAATCTGCCCTTTCCTGATCATTGCTGCTGTAAAGTCCCCGATGCCCGGCATAATACGTTTTTGCAAAAGGCTTCTTATTGCTCCGTCCATTTTCTACGGTTTCCCGAATCTTAAGGAGCATCTCATCGCTGCAGGATACCTCTTCCTTAAATTTCGCATAGGTATTTTCCTGCACCTCTCCCACAAAACGCAGTCCTTCCCGCGTACAGAAATCAACAAACTCCCCATACTTTTCCCCAAACAGGTCGGAAAGTCGCACATTGTCTTGCATCGCGTCCATGTTGCCCTCGCTTAATCACATTTGCATGATGAGCATTCTGAGACATTCATGATATCATGCGCGCCCCCAATTTTCAACCAATTGCATAAAATATTCCATGATTTTTTGTTGATGAATCAGTATTTTCCCCTTCACCCGGAGAGATGATATTGAACCGGGATGATGATCCGGGAATTGAGGATGCAGACGTGTACCCCGGCATTTTGAAAACCGCTCGAAAGGTACGGCTGTCGAATTTTGCAAATGGCTTGCATCAAAAGCGGGGATGCGATACAATACGTGTGCCCGTAAAGCAGCGGGCAAAAATACAACTGCATATAAAGCACAGGGTGCTGCGGACTACGGTTCGCAGGTAAAAGGGAAACAGGTGAAAATCCTGTACGAACTCGTCACTGTGATGGGCGTAAGATCGGTACATCATGTGGTCACTGGCAGATGCTGGGAAGGCCGTACCGGTTGCCCGAAGCCAGGAAACCTGCCCTGTTGCTGGTACCGGAATGCATTCCAGATCACGAGCAACTGATCGTACCGTAGGAGCCTTTTCCTGCTCTCTGCTGTCGTCTCTTGCACAATTGTGCGAGAGTTTTTTTGTTTCGCCCTCTGGAATCCGGGTACATATGCGGGACAAAACAACGAGGAGGAAAGTCCTATGAAAAAACTGCTTGCTCTTGCCCTTTGCCTGATTCTCTCCCTGACCTGCCTGATCGCGTTTGCCGAGGAGGACGAGGAGAACTATGAAACCGGAGATGCCACGCTGGATCTCGTCCGCAATGAGGATGAAATCGGTGAAAAGGAACTGCTGGTTGTCTCCTTTGGCACCAGCTTCAATGACAATCGCCGGCTGACCATTGGCGGCATTGAAGCCGCAATTGCAGACGCCATTCCCGAGTACAGCGTCCGCCGCGCCTTTACCGCTCAGATCATCATTGATCACGTGGAGCGCCGGGATAATATCCACATTGACAATGTGGACGAAGCCCTCACCCGCGCCGTAAACAACGGCGTCAAGACACTCATCGTCCAGCCCACCCACCTCATGCACGGCTTTGAATATGATGAGCTCATGGCCGCCCTCGGGACATATGCGGATGCCTTTGAGCAGGTCATCGTCGGAGAGCCGCTTCTGACCTCGGAGAGCGACTTTGAGCGCGTTGCCGACATTCTGGTGGACATCACGAAAGAATATAATGACGGAAAGACCGCCATCGTCTATATGGGTCATGGCACCGAGCATGAATCCAATGCCGTCTACGCCAGAATGCAGGACATCTTAAACGGCAAGGCGGAAAACTACTATGTCGGCACCGTCGAGGCAGAGCCCTCCATTGATGATGTGGTCGCCGCCATAAAGGATAAGGGATATACCCGCGTGATTCTCCGCCCCATGATGGTGGTCGCCGGCGATCATGCAAACAACGACATGGCCGGTGATGAGGAGGATTCCTGGAAAACCATCCTCACCAATGAAGGATATACCGTCGAATGCATCCTTGAGGGCCTCGGGCAGGTTCCCGAAATCCAGGCCATCTATGTTGAACACGCTGAGGCCGCCGTTGCCGAGGCAGAATAATCCTCCCACCGAAGGGGCATTCCCCCTTCGGTCTTTTCAGAAAGGACAGATTTTGTGAAAATTCTGAGATGTTGCCTTTTTGTTCTGCTTCTGTTTGCTCTGGCCTCCGCCTATGCAGAGACCCCCGGTATTGCCGGTGAGTCGGATATGACCGCCGTCATCGATCTTGCAACCGACGGCCTGACTCCGGTGCTGGCAAGCCTGCTGCAAACCGGAACATATCCGGCTGCGGTGGATGTCTCCTCCTCCATGTTCAAGGTCGTCGGATGTGACCTCGTTGTCGCGGGTGACCAGATGACGGCGCGCCTTCACATGAAAAGCGATGCCTATACCTATATGTTCCCCGGCAGCGCCGAGGATGCTGTCAGGGCGGATCCCACTCAGTGGATCTCCCTGGATCGCACAGAGGGGGATTTTGTGTTTGACCTGCCGGTTTCGGCACTGGATGCGGTCATTGAGTGCGCCGCATTCAGCGAGCGCAAACAGCTCTGGTATCCCCGCACGCTTCTGGTCCGTTCGGATTCCCTTCCGACAGATGCCTGGGCAGAGACGTCCTTTGCTACCGCGGCCTCCCTGTCCCTTGAGGACGGCACTTATCTGTGCGAGGTGTCCTTAAGTGGTGCAGGACGTGCCGCGCTTGTCTCGCCCGCCACTCTCACGGTAAAGAGCGGCGTGTGCACCGCCGATATTGTGTTTACCACAAAGAAGATCGACTATGTCATTGTGGATGGCACCACCATTTCATCTGCAGGCACCGAGAACGGTGCGGCCTTTACGGTCCCTGTCACAGCCTTTGATCTGCCTCTTGGCATCATTGTGGACAGCACAGCCATAAAGCCATCTGTTGAGGTTCCCTATACCATGGTCTTTGACTCCTCCTCACTTAAACGTGAGTAAGATTTCCCCGTCAGGTTCCCGACATGTGCCGGGAACGCTACATTCAACGAGTCATGTCCATCGCGTTAAGATGGTTCTCGCAATGGCTGACTCCTGACCGATCTGCAAAATTTCTGCAAAGGAGCATTCCCATGAGAGGCATTCGCGCTGTCCTGCTGTTCCTGATCCTCCTCTGCCTGAGTTTCTCCGTCGCCCTGGCGGACATAATGGACGGGGAATACATCCCCACCCGGTTCACGTTTACCGGCGGGTCCGGGCGTGTCACCATTACCTGTCCTCGGGTAACCGTTACAAATGGCACGGCCATGGCCGAGCTCCTGTTCAGCAGCCCGAACTATACCCGTATCCTCCTGGGCGGAACCGAATACCCGGGAGTATCGGACTTAACCACGACCCGATTTTTAATCCCGGCAGAGCTAGATCATTCCTTTACCATCACTGCCACCACGCTCGCGATGAGCCAGCCTCACGATGTTGCCTATATCCTGTACATCGGCCTTGACGATACTCTGCCCGGGCTCACCTGGCAGTCTGCCATGGAAAAGCGGTACGCCGACTGCTTTGATGTTGACTTCTATGAGGGCGGATATGCCCTCATAAAAGTCAGGGATGGGGATACCTATCTCCTCATTCCGGAGAACGCACAGATTCCGGACGGACTGGATCCTGCTATCATCTGCCTGCAGCAGCCGCTTCAGAGCATCTACGTAGCCGCCACCTCTGCCATGGCGCTCCTTGACCGGC
Organism: Clostridia bacterium; assembly: GCA_017476605.1. Lineage (GTDB taxonomy): Bacteria > Bacillota > Clostridia > Christensenellales > Aristaeellaceae > Ventricola. Next base: position 12,804 of record JAFUZM010000057.1, on the reverse strand, counting down.
TTGAGGTCCTTGACCGTGTGCGCTTTTCGGGCACACAGGCCGATGGCTGGTTCATTGACAATGCCCGGGCCCGGATGCAGCAGGGGGACATGGTATTTGCCGGAAAATACAGCGAGCCGGATTATGAGCTGCTCGTCAAGGAAGACTGTGACCTGGCCATTGAATCCACCATGATTTCCCATACGCCAAAGGTACAGGAGATGCTGACATTGCTGGGCATCCCGGTCTTTGTGGACCACTCCAGCTATGAAACGCATCCCCTTGGCCGGACCGAATGGATTCGCCTGTATGGCGTCCTGCTCGGCTGCGAATCCCTGGCAGATGCGTTCTTTGAGGAGCAGGTGAATATGGCCACGACAAGTGCCCTGCCAGCGGCCACCGGGCGTGTCGCATTTTTCTATCTTTCCACGGATGGCCACGCCATTATTCGCGGCTCCTCTGACTATATCGCCCGGATGATTGAAATGGGCGGTGCCGTGTATGCCTTCCCGGAAATCGGGGACAACAAGGCCTCGGTTTCCCTTTCCATGGAGGATTTTTACGATAAGGCCGGGGATGCGGATTACCTGATCTACAACGGTGCCATTGATGAAAGCGTCAGGACGCTTTCGGACCTTCTTGCAAAAAGCCCGCTTCTTAAGGATTTTTCCGCTGTTACATCCGGACACGTCTATCTGACCGGCCGCGATCTGTATCAGGCGACGGATCGCACCATGCAGTTTGTCACGGATATCCGGCATATGCTCTCAGATGAACCGACAGAGTTTACCTTCCTTTTGCCCCTTACCGACTGACCAGGCCATGCCCGTTTACGAATCAGATTCCTGATGATTTGACCTTAAGAATCAACAAATCCAATATACAGCAACGGAGGAGGACATGCAAAGTACGATATCCAAAAAGCGCACCACGCTGGTATTTTCCCTTTTGGCGCTTGCCTGCCTCCTCTTTGCTATCCTGAGCCTTTGCATCGGCAGCGTTTCCATCCCGGTTTCGGACATTCCGGGGATCCTTCGTGGCAGCGACCCAAAGCGCATGAATATTCTGAGAGAGATTCGGCTGCCCCGCCTTTGCATGGCCGCCATCCTGGGTGGGGCACTCGCCCTCTCCGGCCTGCTCCTGCAAACCTTTTTCGGAAATCCCATTGCGGGCCCCTTTGTGCTTGGCATCTCCTCCGGTGCCAAGCTGAGCGTCGCCCTCACCTTCATCGTCCTGCGACACGCGCACCTGTCCTCCCTTTCCCTGATTGCCGCTGCCTTTGCCGGGGCCATGGTGGCAACGCTTTTTATCCTTCTGGTTTCGGAAAAGCTCCATCATATGGCCATGCTCCTGGTATCCGGCATCATGATCGGGTATATCTGCTCAGCCATCACCGACTTTCTCATCACCTTTGCGGATGAAGCGGACATCGTCAATCTGCACAACTGGTCCCTGGGCAGCTTTTCCGGCATGAGCTGGAGCAATGTCCGTATTGCCGCCATCCTGACCCTTTGTGCCCTGATCTTGGCCATTCTGCTTTCAAAGCCCATGGATGCCTATCGCCTCGGCGAGGCGTATGCCCGCAGCGTCGGAATCAACATTCGTCTGTTCCGCACCGCCCTCATACTCCTCTCGAGCCTCCTTTCCGCCTGTGTCACCGCCTTTGCCGGGCCCATTTCCTTTGTCGGCATTGCGGTTCCGCATCTGGTGCGCCATTTTCTGGGTACCTCAAAGCCGCTTCTGGTCATCCCGGCGTCCTTCCTGGCCGGCGCCGCCTTCTGTCTTCTCTCAGACCTCATTGCCAGAACCGCCTTTGCACCAACCGAGCTGAACATCAGCACCGTCACCTCCCTGTTCGGTGCACCCATCGTCATTATGATGCTGCTAAAGCGGCAGAGGGAGGGATAATCCATGGACTATGCAATCAGGGTCGAAGGACTGACCAGCGGATATGATCATCCGGTCATCTCGGATATTTCCTTTTCTCTGCATCCCGGGGAAATTCTGTCGGTCATCGGGCCCAACGGAGCCGGCAAATCAACGCTCCTCAAATCCATTGCGCGTCAGCTTTCGCCCATGGCCGGAACGGTCTTCCTTGACGGGCATGAGATGCATTCTCTCTCAAGCAATGCCTTTGCCAGGACGCTTTCCGTTGTGCTGACCGGCCAGGCCAGGCCGGAGCTCACCCGCTGCCGGGACGTTGTCGCCATGGGCCGCTATCCCTATACCGGCCGCCTTGGCCTCCTCACCCCTGAGGATCAGGCCATCGTGACATCTTCCCTTCAGATGGTGGGCGCTCTCGATCTTGCCCAGCGGGAGTTTTTGTCCATCAGCGACGGCCAGCGTCAGCGCATCCTCCTGGCCCGTGCCATCTGCCAGCAGCCAAAGATCATCGTATTGGATGAACCGACGTCCTACCTGGATCTCTATTACAAACTGGAGCTTTTGGACATTTTAAGACAGATGGCCACACAGGGGCTTTCCATCATCATGTCCATGCACGAGATTGATCTGGCGCAAAAGGCATCCGACCTCGTGCTCTGCATGAAGGATGGTGCCGCCGTCGCCTTTGGTACGCCCGAGGAGATTTTTACGGAAAGTCGCATCCGCGACCTATATGGTCTCGCCCGCGGCACATATGACCCCCTCTTTGGCAGCGTAGAGCTCCCGGGCAGCTCCGGCACGCCAGAGGCCCTGGTTCTCTCCTCCGGTGCCACCGGTACACCGGTATATCGTACACTACAGCGAAAGGGTGTGCCCTTTGCCGCCGGCATTCTTACCCCCGGGGATGCCGACTTTCGTATCGCACATTCCCTGGCAACGCGCCTGTTTTTAGCTGAGCCATATATGCCGCCTGCAGAGGCCGTCATAACGGAAATGCTTGACATGATCCGAAGCATTCCCCGGGTACTGGATACGGGCATCCCCGCAACTGTCCCGGGCATACAGCAGCTCATCGACGCCGCAAGGGCACGAAATGTCTATGAAAGGATCTACCATGCAGTTACGTGAGGGCTTTACCACCGGCAGCTGTGCCGCTGCTGCCGCTCTGGCCTGCTGTCTTTGGCAAAGGGACGGCGTTCCACCGGAACAGGTCACCATGACCGTTCCGGCCGGGCGGGTCTATGCACCGACGATCATCCCGCATCCGGATGGAAGCTGCGGGATCATCAAGGACAGCGGGGATGATCCGGACATCACGGACGGCCTTGAAATCATCGCCAGAGTCACCCTTCTTGACCGGGACGGTCCGATTCAGTATATCGCCGGTGAGGGCGTCGGCACGTTCACTGAGCCCGGCCTCAAGTTCCCGCCGGGGGAACCGGCGATCAACCCCGTTCCCCGGGAGATGATCGAGGCAGCGGTTCGTGAGATCATCGGCGCGCGTGCCGCAGAGGTGACTATTTCCATTCCCGGCGGCCGGGAAATCGCCGAGAAGACCTTCAACCCCCGGCTGGGCATTGTCGGCGGGCTTTCCATTCTCGGAACCAGCGGCATTGTACGTCCCATGAGTGATGAGGCTCTGCGGGATGCACTCCTTGAAGAGCTACGCATGCGCCGTGCCCAGGGGCACGAGTCCCTCATCTATACCTTTGGAAATCAGGGAGAAACGGCCATGCACGCCCTTTGGCCAGAACCACCCATCGTGCAGGTGAGCAATGAAATCGGATGGATGCTCGATCAGGCGCTGGAGCTGGGAATCCGGCACATTCTGCTGGGTGGGCATCCCGGGAAGCTTATCAAAATATCCGCCGGGATCATGCAGACCCACAGCCATACCGCGGATGGCCGCCGGGAATCCATGATCACCCAGCTCGCCCTGATGGGCGCCCCGCATGACCTGGCAGAGGCCATATATGCCTGCCGCACAACGGACGCCATGATGCCGCTGATTCATGAATATGGCTTTGACTCTGTCTGGGACCGGCTGGCCGAGGCGGCCAGGACCTATTGCCGCCTTCGCGTCCGTAAGAAACTGGACATGGATGTGGTCATCCTCAGCAGTCAGGGGGACATCCTGGGAAAGGCCATGACAAGCAAACAGTATGTCAGGTAACGAGCACTGACAAAAGTCATTATACCGAAAGACCAGGCTGCTCGTGAGAGAAGGAGGAACATGAAGGGAAAATCGCTGATGCTGATGGGCACAGCCTCCTCGGTGGGCAAGTCGACACTCTGTGCCGCTCTGCTCCGGATCTTTAAGCAGGACGGACTCCGTGTCGCACCTTTCAAGGCACAGAACATGTCGCTCAATGCCTTTGCCACAAAAGAAGGTCTTGAGATGGGCCGGGCACAGGTGACCCAGGCTGAGGCCGCCGGCATTGAACCGCGGGTTTCCATGAACCCCGTCTTGCTCAAGCCAACGTCGGATCATAAAAGCCAGGTCATCGTCAACGGGAAATCCATCGGCACCATGTCCGCTGCCGACTATGAGCACTTCAAGCCGCAGCTGCGGACGATGATCAAGGAAACCTATGATGCCCTTGAGCAGGCCTATGACGCTGTAGTCATTGAAGGGGCCGGAAGCCCCGCCGAGATCAATCTCATGGCCGGGGATATTGTCAACATGTCCATGGCCAGAGCAGCCAATGCCCCGGTGCTCCTCATCGGCGACATCAACCCAGGTGGTGTCTTTGCCTCACTCTATGGAACCGTAAAGCTGCTTCCGCCCGAGGACCAGGCCCGCATCAAGGGAATCATCATCAACAAATTCCGGGGCGATGTGTCCATCCTCGCGCCGGGGCTTGACATGATTGAGGACCTCCTTGACATCCCGGTGCTTGGTGTCGTCCCCTGGACAAATATCGACATGGAGGATGAGGACAGCGTCACCGAGCGCTTTGAACAGCGCCATGGCACCGGCCCTGTCCACGTTGTCATCCTCCGCCTCCCTCACATTTCTAACTTTACGGATTTTGCCCTCCTGGCCAAAGAGGAAAACGTCACCGTTTCCTATACCACACATGTTTCCGATGTGGAAAACGCGGACATCATCCTGCTGCCCGGCACCAAGAACACCATAGAGGATCTCCTCTGGCTGCGTAAATATGGCCTTGCAGAGGCCATCTTGCGTGCCGCTTCGCGAAATGCCCTCGTTTTCGGTCTCTGCGGCGGCTACCAGATGCTGGGCAATCATCTATATGACCCCCTGCACATCGAATCGGACATTCCCGAAATTGCTGGCCTTGGCCTTCTTGATTTCTCCGTCACCTTCCATGAGGAGAAAACCACCGTCCAGTCCCAGGGAACGCTCCATTGTTCCCAGGGCTGGATGCAGGAGTTAAATGATCTCCCCCTCACGGGCTATGAGATTCACAACGGCAAAAATACCTTTGGCGACATTGTCCCCTTTCTCTCTCTGAATGGTCAGCCGGAACCGGGGGGCATCATGAACCGGCAGGGCAATGTGCTTGGCAGCTATCTGCACGGCATCTTTGATACCGGCATGTTCTGGCAGGGTATTGTCCGCCATGTGCTCGCCGAGAAGGGAATCAACGCTTCTCATGCCGTACCCATGACGATAGAGGCCTTCCGCGAACAGGAATTTGACCGGCTGGCTGCCATTGTCCGTCAAAGCCTTGACATGGATCAGGTATACCGGATTCTGAGAGGCGAGCCTCTAAAAAGGAGGCCCCATGGATAAATCAGCGCCAAGGCTCCTGATTGCCGGAACCGGAAGCGGATCCGGCAAGACCACCTTCATGCTGGCCATTTTGCAGGCTCTGGTCAACCGTGGCGAATGTCCCGGCGCATTTAAGTGCGGGCCGGATTATATTGACCCCATGTTTTACCGGGAAATTCTCGGAACGGAAAGCGGCAATATTGATCTGTTTTTTACGCCTCCGGAAACCGCCGTTTCCCTCTTTCTCCGTCATGCTCAGGGACTTAACCTCATCGAGGGCGTCATGGGCTTTTACGATGGTCTCGCCATGGACAGCTGTACCGCCTCAAGCTATGATGTTTCAAATGCGCTGAATGCTCCGGTCCTGCTGGTGGTGAATGCCCGCGGCATGGCCTTCTCCACCGCCGCTCTTGTCCATGGCTTTTGTCACCTGATCACTCCAAACAATATCGCCGGTGTTTTGCTGAACGGCCCCTCCCCTTCCGCCTGCCCCGCACTCCGGGCGACCATCGAGCGGGAATGCCATATCCCTGTCTTTGGCTACCTGCCGCAAATGCCCGAATGCACCCTTGAAAGCCGCCATCTGGGCCTCATTACCGCACAGGAAGTCAATGGACTTAAGGAAAAGATGCAACTGCTGGCTCATCAGGCGGAAAAGACCATCGACATCAATGGTATCCTCTCCCTGATGCAGACGGCGCCGCCCCTCAAGGCAGAAGCTCTTCAGGCAGCGCCTCTTGGTCATGTGCGTATCGCCATAGCAAGAGATTCGGCCTTCTGCTTTTACTACCGGGAAAACCTTGACCTGCTCTCGGATCTTGGGGCCGAGCTGATTCCCTTCAGTCCCCTCCATGATCGGGTTCTTCCCGCCTGTGACGGGCTGTATATCGGCGGCGGCTATCCCGAACTCTACGCAGAGGCACTCGCAAAAAACGAAACAATGCGAGCCTCTGTCCAGGAGGCCGTGATCAGCGGACTCCCGACCATTGCCGAATGCGGGGGCTATATGTACCTTTCCGAGACCATAGACGGCCATCCTATGACCGGCGTTTTAAAGGGGCACTGTCGGAATCAGGGGAAGCTGGTCCGCTTTGGCTATGTGACCCTGTCATCGGAGCGCGAGAGCCTGCTCTTTGCGCCTATGGACAGGATTCGCGGGCACGAATTTCACCACTGGGACAGCGACATGCCCGGCACCGATCTGCTGGCCACAAAGCCAAACCAGACCTCGTGGCACTGTGCCCATCTCAGTGATACCCTGTATGCCGGATTCCCTCATCTGTTTTTCCCCTCCAATAAGAACGCTGCCATTCGCTTCATTGCCAAGTGTCTGGCGCAAAAAGGCACACATTCCTGACCCGAACGGAAGGAGAAACATCCGTTGAAACCGCTTGAAATCGAACGCAGAAGCTTTGAAATCATAAAGGAAGAGCTTGGAAACCGTCCCATGGATCCCGAATATGACCTTTTGATTCGCCGGGTCATCCATGCTACCGCAGACTTTGAGTATTACGATACCCTGACCTTTTCCCCCCATGCCATGCATGTTCTCACGGATGCAATTGCGAGCGGCGCCGACATCGTGACGGATACCACCATGGCCGCTGCAGGCATCAATAAAACCGCTCTAAAGACTTTCGGTGGTGAGGTTCACTGCTTCATTGCCGATCCGGATGTGGCAAAGGAAGCCAAGGCACGCTCAATGACCCGCTCCCAGGTCTCCATGGAGAAGGCGGCCACTATGGAAAAGCCCCTGATCTTTGCCATCGGCAACGCCCCGACCGCCCTTTTTTCCATCTGCGATCTGGTGAATGCCGGAAAGCTTCACCCAAAGATGGTCATTGGCGTTCCGGTAGGGTTTGTCAATGTTGTGGAGGCAAAGGAAGCCCTCATGCAGCTTCCCGTTCCCTATATCGTTGCCAGAGGTCGCAAGGGCGGCAGCAGCGTAGCCGCTGCCATCGTCAATGCCGCACTGTATCAGCTTGTCACCAGGGAGGAATAATCATGGTTCACTTTGTGGGTGCCGGCAGCGGCGCTGCCGATCTTATCACCGTTCGCGGTGCACGGCTGCTTGGCGAAGCGGATGTCATCATCTATGCCGGATCGCTGGTGAATCCCGAGCTGCTTGGGTATGCAAAGCCCGGGGCAGCACTATATAACAGCGCAGAGATGACCCTTGAAGCAGTTCTCCGGGTCATGTCAGAGGCTGAGGCACAAAAGAAAACCACGGTCCGCCTCCATACCGGCGACAGCAGTATTTTCGGTGCCGTCCGTGAGCAGTTTGATGCTCTCGATCGCCTTGGCATCCCCTATGATGTCTGTCCGGGCGTCAGCTCCTTCTGCGGCGCCGCCGCCAGCCTGAAGGCTGAGTATACCCTGCCGGATGTTTCGCAGACCGTGATCATCTCCCGCATGGAGGGCAGAACGCCCGTGCCGGAGCGGGAGAAAATCCGGGATCTGGCCAGACACGGCACCACCATGGTGCTGTTCCTAAGCGCCGGCCTCCTCGCCGGCCTGCAGCGCGAACTGCTCGCCGGCGGCTATCCACCGGATACACCCGCCGCCATCGTCTATAAGGCGACCTGGCCGGATGAAAAGATCCTGAAATGCACCGTTTCGACGCTTGCCGAAACGGCAACAGCAGCCAGCATCAGCAAAACCGCCCTGATTCTGGTCGGACAGTTTTTGGGCGAGCATTATGACCGTTCCTGCCTGTACAGTCCTGACTTTTCCACGGAATTCCGGGAGGCGGAGCGATGAAAAAAGCCACCATCCTGTCCTTTACGGAAGACGGTCAGCTGCTCGCCAGCAAAATTGCCACCGAGCTCACCGATTACACATCCGAACGGTTTACCCCCAGGGGAAACCTTGCCGCCATCATGCAAAGCCGCTTTTCCGTATCCGATGCGCTCATCTTTATCGGCGCCTGCGGTATTGCCGTTCGGGCCATTGCCCCGCATCTGGTCAGCAAAACGACAGATCCTGCCGTTGTGGTGCTGGATGACCATGGACAGTTTGTCATCTCCCTTCTCTCCGGGCACATCGGCGGCGCCAACGAATTGGCCCGACAAATCGCCTCGCTCACAGGCGGCGTCCCGGTCATTACGACGGCCACGGATACCCATCACCGCTTTGCAGCAGATGTCTTTGCACAAAATAACGACCTGTTTATTGAGGACATGGCATGTGCAAAGCGGTTTGCCGCAGAAATTCTTTTGCGTGATCTCCCCATAAACAGCGATTTTCCTATTGAAAATCCGCTTCCCTCCGGACTATATATGGGAAGTACCGGTTCCTGCGGCCTCATGATTTCCTGCAGAAAGGCGTATCCCTTTGATACCACGCTTCTCCTCGTTCCAAAGCGTCTGCACGTCGGAATCGGCTGTAAGCATGGCATCTCCTCTGCCCGGATTGAAGCCCTGTATTCCCGCGCCCTTGCACCCTTTCATCCCATGGCCATCCGTTCCATTGCGTCCATTGATGTAAAGCGCGAAGAGCCCGGCCTCCTCCAGTTTGCACGGCAGTGCCAGGTTCCTCTCTCCTTCTTTTCTGCAGAGGAACTGCAGCAGGTACCGGGGACCTTTTCTCACTCCGACTTTGTTCAAAAAACCGTTGGCGTCGATAATGTCTGCGAGCGCGCTGCCATGTGCGCAGCAGGCCCGGGAGCCATGCTTATCCTTCCCAAAACCAGTCTGGACGGCGTCACCATCGCCGTTGCCCAGGAGAAATGGAGCGTTTCCTTTGAGTAAACTGTATGTTGTGGGCATCGGCCCGGGCAATCCGGATTCCATGACGTTCCGGGCAAAGCAGGCCATCGATACGGCTGAGGTTATTGCCGGCTATTCCACCTACATCGACCTGATTCGTCCACTCTTTCCTAATAAGGAATACCTGGTGACTGCGATGCGTCAGGAAACGGCGCGATGCCAGATGGCCATTGAATGTGCAAAAACACGTCCTACTGCCATGGTGTCAAGCGGGGATGCCGGCGTCTACGGCATGGCCAGCCTGCTCTTTGAGTTGGCAGAGGGTCAGGTGGACATTGAAGTCATCCCAGGCGTCACCGCTGCCCTCAGCGGCGCTGCCTGTCTTGGTGCCCCGCTCGGGCATGATTTTGCCGTGATCAGCCTTTCGGATCTTCTGACTCCATGGGAAACGATAGAAAAGCGGCTGAGGCTGGCGGCCCAGGCGGATTTCTGCATCGCCATCTACAATCCGGCCAGTCATAAGCGGGCGGATTATCTCCGCCGCGCCTCCGGCATCCTCCTTGAATGCGCAAGCGGCGATACCATCTGCGGCGTGGTTCGAAACATCGAGCGGGACGGTGAGGAATGCCATATCCTCACACTCAAAGAGCTCGCTGACTTCCCCGCTGACATGTTCACCACCGTGTTCATCGGAAATTCAAAAACCCGGGTCATCGCCGGTCACATGGTCACCCCGCGAGGATACATCCATGGATAAAATCTGCATATTTGCCGGAACCAGTGAGGGACGCACGCTTGTAAGGCATATTACCGGGCGCGGCGTCGATGTCACCGTATGTGTTGCCACGGAATATGGTGCCGAGCTGCTCCACACGTTTCCGGTCGCCGTGAAGACAGGACGCATGGACGCCGAAGCCATGACCACCTGGCTTCAGGCAGAGCACTTCAGCGTTGTCATTGACGCAACTCATCCCTATGCTGATCAGGCAAGCGCCAATATTGAGGCAGCCTGTAAATTGACCGATACCGAATGCCTCCGCTGCAGTCGCGCCGGCACTCCGGACACAGATGACAGCCTCCATCTGGCGGATGTCCCGGCATGTATCGCATATCTTGAGCGGACCGAGGGGCCCATTCTGCTCACCACCGGTACAAAGGACCTCCCGGCATTTTGTGCCTCCCCCCTTCTACTTCCTCGCCTTTATGCCCGCATACTGCCCGTCCCCTCCTCCCTTCAGGTGGCGGCTGACTGCGGCATAGCCCCGGATCACATCATTGCCATGCAGGGACCGTTTTCTGCCGAAATGAACCTTGCGATGCTGCACAGCACGTGTGCCCGCTATCTCGTCACAAAGGACACGGGATCAGCCGGGGGCTACACCGAAAAGGCGACGGCTGCCCGATCCGCCGGTGCCGTCCTCATCACCATTGACCGGCCGCAAGCCCTCATGGGGATCCCCTTAAAGGAACTCATCGGGCTTCTTGAAGCGCGGTTTTCCCTTGCGCCCATGAAAAAGTCCGTTACGCTTGCCGGAATCGGAATGGGAAACAGGGAAAGCCGCACGCACGGTCTTGACCGTGCCATCGCAGAGGCCGACTGCCTGATTGGCGCAAAGCGCATGCTGGAAGCCGTTGACTGCAGCGGAAAGGAAACCTTTGCCGCCTTTGATGCAACGACGATTGCTCAGTATATTGAAAACAGTCCCTACCATGCATTTACCGTGCTTTTATCCGGCGATACCGGCTTTTACAGTGGTGCACGGCAGCTGGTCTCCGCACTTGCCGGCATGCAGGTATCTGTGTTACCGGGCATAAGCTCGCTGCAATATTTCTTTTCAAAGATTGCCAAGCCCTGGGAATCCGTGAAGATCATCAGCCTGCACGGAAACGATACGGAATACCTGCAGAGCGTTGCCACAAATCCCGCCGTCTTCTTCCTGCTGGGTGGTAACAGCTCCGCCTGCTCTGTCCTTGCCCGGCTTGACTCTGCCGGCTTTGGTGCTTTGCCTGCCATGGTAGGTGAACGCCTTGGATACGATGAGGAAACGCTCACCCATGGACAGGTATCCATACTGGCCAGGGGTGTCTACGATTCCCTCAGCGTGCTGTATGTGGAAAATCCGGGTTGGAAACCCGACATTGTCACCAGTGGCCTACCAGACCACTGGTTTGAGAGAAATGAAACCCCCATGACCAAATCCGAGGTTCGGGCCATCTCCCTTTCAAAGCTGATGCTCACCACGGATGCCGTTGTCTATGACGTCGGTTCCGGCACCGGCTCGGTGTCGGTTGAAATCGCCCGGCTTGCCAGGGCAGGCACCGTCTATGCGATCGAAAGAAAACCAGAGGCATCCGAATTAACCCGGCAAAATGTCCGTAAATTCCATCTTCAAAACGTTCAGGTAATCGAGGGTACAGCCCCAGATGCCTTTGACTCCCTCCCAGCACCAACCCATGCCTTTCTCGGCGGAACCGCTGGAAATCTTGAGGAAATTGTGCACGCTCTCCTGAATAAAAACCCCGATGTCCGCATTGTTGCCAATGCCGTTACAATGGAAACCACCGCTGCACTTCATGCGCTTTCCAAAACTTTCCAGCATTCCGATATTGCTGAAATCATGGTATCCCGTCCCAGACCTGTCGGCTCCTACAGCCTTATGACAGCCCAGAATCCGGTCTACATATTTGCCTTTTGGAATGGGCCGGACAGTTTCCCATCTAATGGCTAAAAGAAAAAACAGCATTGCAGCATGCAACACTGTTTGAAAAGTAAAACCATCCTGGATTTGCAGCCTCTGCTGCATCTAATGTCCCCATGTGTGCTTTCCCGAATCTTTTGAACAGGAATTGAAAAGCAAATTACGTTTCATTCGTTTCAATTTTTGCTTTCCTTCAGTTCCCTTTGCTCAAATTCTGCCATGCGCACTTTGAGTAAAGCTGGATCGTGTAACAATTCCTTTACTTCTTCTATTCTTCCATTGTCCAATAAATATCCGATAAAAATCAATTTATCATTCGTATTTTTACTATCGTTAAACCCTTCAATATAACCTTTACTATAACCTTCCTCAAAAATGACATCCGCTTCTGTTCGGGCAATCTCACCGCTCATGATTTCATCAACCTTCTATTTCATTTTTTCAAAACACATCGTCTAATGAGATCACGGCCAAAAGGTATGACCTTGTTTATGCGCAAGGTTTTTAAGCCCTGAGCAATGGCTAACTCACATAGCCAGGCCCTCATAGAGGCTGCTTTTTCTTGTGTTTATTAAGCTCTCGTCGGGATGACGGAAAATAATGGGTCTTGACAAAATGTCACAGTATTTCGTCGTAAACACCCCTGGAAAAGCTTTTCGACCGATGTTTGCACTGCCGTTGATGTCAGCATTGACTATCCTTCGATCCTTTACATGATATAACCGTCTGTCCCGCCAACCAGAAAAAGTATATGTATTATCTTCATCTTTCTTATAAACGGGAATGAAATCATCAT
>JAFUZM010000409.1 GCA_017476605.1 Clostridia bacterium | reverse complement strand
CTGCGTCCGATAATCCGCAAGAAAGGCGTGTGCATCCATGCCGCGGCGCCAGTATAGTGTTGCATGACGCTTAAGCTTGGCAGAATCAATATTGTTGAGCCTTGCCATGTTGCGAATGTCCTCACGGTACATTTTCTGATTCCAGATCCAGTCATTCGCAAGCAGTTTCTGGTTGAAAAGGCTCAGCCAGAATTCCTGCTGGTTTGTCATTTTTTCGGTCGGACTGTCATTGAAAACAAAAGGTTCTGAAATCTGCTCAAGTTCGTGGGCGATGAGTTTCCGGCAAAATGCCTCTGATGGAATTCTGGAGGGCGTTTCCTTATCGTTTGGACCATCAATGGAAATGTAATATACCCATGGATCATGTTCTGCGGGGGCGCTTTTGATATGGACGACTCGAAACAGGACCGGAGTTTGGTTGCCCTTTGTCTTTATGGTTAACCCGGGACCGTTGATTCCGGTGTTCCGAAAGACCAGATTTCGCTTGAGCTGACATTGAATTTCGGGAATGGTTTTTCCATCTGCGACGATGAATACGCTTTTCTCGGGGAACACATTCTCCTTCGATGTCCCCAGGTTTCTATTTGGATGAATGTTGTGATAAAAGATGTCCATGATTAGGCTCCTTTGCAATAGTAATGGATCATGCCAAACTGGAAATGAGTAGTTTGAAAAATGCGAACCCGGGTTTTATCAGGAGGAAGATGGTAATGCTTTGATAAGCTCAGCAAGAGGTTTTGCCGGCTTTTCGTAGGAACATGTTCTTTGTATATCACCAGTTTTTGGAACTACGGGCAGTTGGCAATAATCAATTGGTTCATCTACATTTACATAAATCTTTTTATGAGCGGCGAGAAATCGAAAAACATGATTTCCATCTGGCGGGTTCATGTGATAACGGCGTTCGCAGCTGCGGGCAATTTCAACAGGTGTTTGATGCCCTTTTGAATATTCCTGGACAAACCAGGAAAGAATCTCCGGATCACAGGTTTCTATATGATCTGGAACTGGCGCAAACAAAAACTGAATATTTCGGCTTCGTACCGGACTCAGATCATTTGGATCGACGAGGAAAAGCGATACACCATGTGCCTCATAAAAAAGTCTTCGTATCTCATATTCCTGCCGGAATACCGGGTTGTTCACAACTGAAGATTCGCTCAGGAGAAGAATGGCTTTTTGCTCTTTCTGAGTTACGATATAGAAGTCGGTGGTGATGATATGAATTCCGCGCTTGGATTCCGGATAGTGAATTCCCTGACTTTTAAGTTGTTGTGCAATATACTGCCCCTCATCATAATCGACAGCGACGTATGGATACACTCCGAGGATCTGTTCTTCCTGCCAGTTCCAAAGGCGGTCAAATCCATAAAAGATTTGCTTTCGTCCGTAGAAGGACTGCATGTGTCCTCTCCAGGGGAAGCGTAGAACAGTGCGATGGGTTTCCTCTGAAGGACTTGACCAGGGGCAACTATTCGGATGGCACGGAATACCACGGAGTTCCTGAATTCTTCTGTCATAGGCAGAGCGGGTAAGGATGGTTTTTGACATAAACTGGAACCTTCTTTCAATAAAGTGGCAATGAAGCCTGGTGCGAAACAGTATTATCATAATGAAGAGGATTTGTTCTGACTTTTGAATTCATAGAACAGGTCAACAAAATGATTAAGAAATACATATTCAGCCTCGGAAAAATGGTAATTGACAAGGGATGCGATGAAAGCATCTGCCTGAGAACGATATGTATCAAGGGAGCGTTTCTTTGAAACAGGGATGCTGTCGATTAATAATGTTCCTATGGACAAATTGAAAGCGGATTCAATACGGAGAATTTGATCGATTGAAGGAATGGATGTCCCACATTCAATCTTACTGATTGAAGACCGGGGGATACCTGTTTCCGATGCCAGGAATTCCTGTGACCATCCGCGCTCTATGCGCTTTGAACGGATGGTCATGGGAAGGTTTAATACTGCAATATGGTGTATCATATGAAATGCCTTTCTGTTGCGGATATGCAGAAGCATCATCTCCGGTGCGGGGAATTGTTCTGCATTCAGATAAATTGGGCAGTGCCTTTGAAAAATCGAGAATTGTGAATCATTGGGGAACTTGAGCTGTTACAGTATCTTGGTCTTGGCTTTACCTCCCCGAATCAGGATGATCTGGTTAACAGCGCCTGTGGAAACTTTTTACCTGAGCAGGATTGCCCTGGCGAAAACATCCCTGAATCCTGGAAATGGGGGTTCTGTCCGGCTCAATGATTGATTTGCAGGGCTTCAGGGCGCGAAAGCTTTCATTACGGTATGTGCTCTCATATAGAAGCAGGTTTTTCTCGGATATGCCATTGTTTTCAGACGCCTTCAGACGAAGCTTAATACAATTGGCAGGATCAGGGCTTTGAGCTTTGAGCCGGGATATGAGCAGAAAATGCTGAAATATGATTTCAGCTTGCCGTTTGGTGACGTCTTTGACTGTCATTTTTGTATCACTTCCTTTCGGAGACTATCCTATTACAAATGGAGAGGGACAGAAAGACAAAGTCGGTGTCACCGGGGGACTCCCGGCGACACCGACTTTTATGGGTGATCATGGTAAGATTCCAGGGAAGAACCAGTATTGTAAATGGCCCGGAGCACAATGCGCCGCCATAACAAAGGTTCTTTTTGGCGAAGACAAGCCACAGGGTCTTCGGTCGAGGATGACAATATAAATCCAATTGTGGATAGGCAAACGTCTTCTGATCTCAGGTAGGTATTGATGAAGGCAAGATTTAAGGTAAGCCAGGCGCTCCAACGTTCCAGTGTCTTTTCGCATGGATAGTCCTCAAAATCCTCGTAGTCTTCCTGATCTGTTTTGAGGTTGTTGTCCAGCACGTCAGCTATGATGTCAGTATTATAGTGCTTATTCGGAGCAAGAAAGTCCGGTAACACACGATGCAGTTTCTGTTTGGGGCAGAATTGGCATTTCCATCTTTCGATCAGGAACTCTTGCTTCTCTCCGCCCGCCATCTTTTCAAGTCGCAGAACATGGTCCTTGAATTTCATCCCATTTCCACAGGTGGGGCAGCGGGGCGCTTTCTTGCTCTTCACTACAAAAGGGAGGTTCTCGTTATTGCGTATGATATCGAAGCATGATATGACAATCAATTCTGTTAGACACGAAGATGAAGCACATTATCAGGGCAGAGTGTATCTGCTAAAAGGAGCGCTTCAGAGCTCTTTTTTCCTTTCCACATATAATTACATCGACAGTATATGCGACATTGGACGGTTATGCAAGCCCAACGGTTCGTGGCGAGTTTGGTACATTCAAAACACAATAGTATTGGAAAATGCCCGGTTACAAACGACGAATCCTATAAGGATTGGTTGGATGTAACCGGGCTATTTTATTTCTGGAGTGACTACTGCCTTGATTACTGTCTGTTACGTAAGTTCCAAATCACGCAATTCATCCTATTGAATGGGAAGCATGTACGGACATGCCTGAACAGTGTCTGTGATTGAACGCAGTATAAAATTGTAGAGTATGTTGGATGATTGGCAGAGTGTGCATCTGAGGGCAATGTTCAGAAATAGAACATTTAGGGCTCAAATGTTCTGTTTCTGATGCAGACAAATTTCGATTCATCCGTTATGATTATGTATAAGTTGGAGGGAAGAATCTGCTTGGGGAGGGAGTTGAAATCATGATCATTGATGAACTTTACATCGGCGATGAGGTAGAGGTTGAAACAGGATTTACTAACTGGGACAGGTCTGACAACGAGTTTTATTGCACGGTAGCCGGTTGTTCTGAGAACGGCATGGTGATCCTGGATGCGAAGAACGCGGTCAGCTTTGACGGGCGCAATAAGATTCAGCCATACTTTGTGGTGGATAAACGGACCGAAATCGAAGAATGGGGCGGAAGCAGAAAGATCCCCGGATGCTATGTCCTGTGGGATATTGTCGGTATGGACGATTGCGGAAGGTTTATCCTGCGTACAGAACGGGGAAAGAAAAGCGGCGGGAGTCACAGCAGCCATAGCACATACGGAAGGGGAATGGACAGCCATGAGTACAAGAGGGGCATTTATACTTGCCAGGGGCAATGAGTACAAAGAACTGTACATATGGTCAGATGCCTATCCGGACTTTGCCGGACGAGAGGCCATACGATTGGTAAAGACGGTAAACCTGAGCCGGGCGTTTGATCACATGATTTCATGCTACAGTGGGAAGCAGCCGGACGGGGAAGATGCGTTGTATTTGTCGCTCAGAAGGGTTGAAGACGCAGCAGGAAGTGATGCGGAACCCCAGTATTACCGTGCGAATGAACAGCTTTTCATCTATGATTCCATTTCCTGTGAATACGGGTACCTTGTGGATCTGGACAGCCGAACACTGGAGTATTATACGAACCGGCAGGAGATTCCGCAGGAAGGGAACCGGTTCGGAACAAAGCTGCGCCCAATTCCTCACACTGATGTGGAGTGTTATCCCTGCGGGCTTCGAGCTGTCTTTTCATTTCAGTATATCAAGGAAAGGGAGACAGCCGATATCGTAAAGCTGATGGAAGCCATACGGAATGAAAGATCTGATGAGGTGAAGTTTTTTGACAGGAGAACATGACTGTGTCATGGCAGGTGTTCCGCTTTATACTACGGGTTCAATGACAGCGGCAGACTTTGATGATATGCTTGAAGAAGACAGAATACCGGGAGAAATGCAATGAGAGTAATTCTTACAATGGATGAGGAGACCGCCCACGTTCTTATGCATGCTGCGGAATTTTATGCCAGAGTAGTATGCGGGCATTATGAGGTAATTGCAGACAGTGTGTGGGACGTCCGCGCGAACGGGGATCATACGTCTAAGATACCGGATACGAGCGACAAACAGATTCTGCAGCAAAGAAGAGATGCTACGGTAATGCTTATGCAGGCAAAGCATATGCAGTTTCCGGAACTGGAACCGACGATAGGCCATCACTGGGGGCTTGGATACAGCAGAAGGA
>JAFUZM010000056.1 GCA_017476605.1 Clostridia bacterium | reverse complement strand
GCCGGCAGGAAAACATGCCCGACATGTAATCGTGCACTGCACCGCCGAGGATGGAACCAAATACAATCCAGAGGAACACGATGGGGCCAAAGCATGCCCCCATCAGAGCGCCGAAGATGGGGCCGGTACCGGCGATATTGAGGAGCTGCACCAGGAAGGCCTTCCAGGGTTTCATGGGCACGCAGTCCACACCATCGTTGATGGCGATGGCGGGTGTTTGTCGCCCATCCGGACCAAACATCTTTTCCACGACTTTGCTGTATACGGCAAAGCCAACCAGAAGTATAGCAAGGGAAAGAATCAATGAGATCATACGCGGGTTAACTCCTTTTATCGGTTTAGTTCTTCCTGAGGTTTACTTTTCTTCTGCTTTTGCCTCCGGTTTGCGACGAAATCAAACAGGGAATACTTCCGTTCAGCTTAATTATACCAATTTCCTTCTGCAATGCCAAGAGCAGGTTGAAGTGCTGCATCTAATGGATAGGGTTTGCTTTTTCTGCCTGAAAAGCGTCGCTTTTTATATCAGCAGGATATGTCCGCAATGAATGTGTTGCTTTGGACAAATGGCAGGGATTTCCAAGACCCATGAATCGTTCCTGTCTTCAGTTTCTCCTCCTGCGGTCATGAACCAGGTAATAGTACTTCTTGTCCTCGTACATGCGCATATCGCTGCTTCGAATCAGTTCATCCAGGGAATCCTGTGGTGTCTTGCGTGTGGCGACTCCAATGGAGACGGTGAGGCCCATTTGATTGATTTCATCCGTAAAACGCTCAAGAGCCTGATGGATTTCTGTTTCACCGCTGTGGACAAACAGCACCATAAACTCATCTCCGCCAATGCGGTAGGAGCGAACTTTTCGGTTCATGATGTTCCGCAGTGCCCAGCCGATCTTCTTTAAGGCGCGGTCTCCGCTTTCATGGCCCTGCTTGTCATTGATTTCCTTAAGTCCATTCATATCAATGGAGGCAACGGCTGTGACCGCATTTTTCATTCTTCTGCAGTCTGCGTAGAAGGACATTCTGTTCCAAAGACGGGTCAGGGCATCATGGTCCGCATCCTGGGTGAGGAGGAACTGATAGAAGGTCAGACTGCTGATCAGGATAGCCGGAATCAGGATCTGATCGTTTAAAAAGACATCCAGCAATGCAGCTCCCAGAGAGTTGAGGACGCATAAAGAAAGAATGAAGCTGTCTCCGGAGCGCCAGTCCTTGAATTTTCGTGCCACTGCATACAGTGTCAGAAACAAATAAAGGATGCAGATGATAAATGCCATGCCATTCAGCGGTCCGCGTCTGAAAAAATAGTGTTCATCAAAGGAAAACGTAAGAGGCGAAAAAAGCGCGGTGCTGTATAAAAGGGCGTTGATCACGGCTGGAAAATACAGAAGCCAGCGTTTACGGTTCATCGGCCATACAGAAAGCAAAAAGCCGAGTATTGCCACAGGTCTTAAGGAATAACCGGTGATTGAGGTAATCAGACGAAGCGTTCGTCTGGCGGGATCAAGCTGCGCGTAGTTTTCCAGAATTTCCTGGAGGATCAGGAGTGTGCAGTTGATGATCGTTATCCATAAGCTTTTTGGATGCGCCCGTCCTGAAACCATATTTCTGCCTCGCAGAATGCAGGACAGGAGGAGAATCAGCATAAGGGAGAGAAAATGCTCCCCATTGAGTAAAGTGAGCAGGATTGGTAGTTCGTTAAGCATCCATTAAGCCTCTGTTATCGTTTTTTCAGCGTCGGAAAAGGGATTGGGGGGGGTTATACGGGATACTCACCGTCACCACTGTTCCACCGCCATCATTGGGCATGATGGTCAGACTGCCCTTGCACATGAATTCAAGCCTTTCCCGAATGTTATTAAGCGCAATATGCGGCTCGTTGTCCTCAGCAGTCGGAGAAAACCCACAGCCGTCATCCGCAATGATGATCTCACTGCTGGTATTTGTTTTTCGCGTCCGGATCGAAATGTGAAACGGACCGGCATAGGGATCCCTGCCGTGCTTGATGGCATTTTCCACGATGGGCTGCAGTGTCAGCGGCGGCACGCGAAACATGATATGCGGTGTGTCATAATCGACAAACAGACAGTCCTCATATTGGGCCTGTTCCACGGCAAGATAGGCGCGCGTGTGTTCCAGCTCCGCGGAAAAGGGGATGGGCGCTTCGCTTGCGATGGCCGTGAAGTTCTTGCGCAGGTAGGTCGTGAAATCCAGGATTACCTGTCTGGCCAATTTGGGATCCTGATTACACAGACAATAGATACTGGTCATGGTGTTGTAGATAAAATGCGGCCGCATTTGCAGCACCATGATGCTGGCACGCTGATTGGCAATTTCCCGCTGATGACGGAGATTCTGGTTGATCTGGTCGGAAAGGGCAAAGTTGTATATGGCCATGGCAGAGAGAACGTAACTGATGTCAATAAGAGGGAAGACATCAATGAACAAATGCGTAATCAGAGCGGCGGTCATTGGCATCAGGGCGATGAGAAAGCTGTGAAAGACTCTGCGCGAAAACCGTTTTCTGTATCGTATTGCAGCAATAAGATTGGACAGGAGAATAAGGGCCAGAGGAAGCAGCAGAAGTGGGTACAGGGGACCACGGATAGTCTGCTGATCCGTTGTGACATAGTTAAAACGGTCAGTGAATGCCGAGGAGGCAAGCAGGATACAGTAAACCGCCCAGAGACCAAGCACGAGATAAAAGAGCCTGCTCGAGCGCAGGCGCTCACCACAGCTGTGCAGCAGATAAACTGTCAGCATGAGCAGCGGCAGAGAGAGGAGCAGGCATTCGATCATCACTGTGGCAAGAGTGATCGTATGCGGAACCGGATAAATGTGCTCGATCAGCTCTGCAAAGCAGGAAACACAGCACAAATTAAGAATGATAAAGTAGCGCATGAAGAAGCGCTTGCTCCAGCGATCAATGCCGGGCATGGAGGAGGTAAACCACATTCCCATCAGACTCAGCACCAGTCCGGCGCTGAGGACGGAAAAGTAGAAGATGCTGCTTATATCGACCACCGGTTCATGCCTCCTTTTGATAATGGGTTTTATCGCTTTTGAGTGCAGCTTTGCGTTTCCCGGGATCCGGGCACTGACATGAATTCACAGACTTCCGCATTCCATGCATCACGATCAGTCAGTTTTCTCCGGGCGCTTCTCTACCATATTGAAGCATCCGGCAAAGCGAACGCCGTCAAGTGCGGACACGGCCTGAGTCTGGGCATCCGTAATGCCCGTATCGCATTCTGCTTCAATGACATAATGATATTTGCCAAGGCGGCTGCCCTCAGGGCGGTCATGGAGCGATACGATTTCAAGTCCTGCGTCATGCAGCACAACAAGGATGTCATCAATCTGGCTGCCCTCGCAGGTCGCCACAAACACGGCGCGACGGAGTCCATCTGCCTCAAGCGGACGCCTTGAAAGTACGTAAAAACGCGTTTTATTGGCGTCTGTAATCTGGACATTCGTCGCCAGCACATCAAGGCCATAGAGTGCCGCGGCACCCGGTGCGGCAACAGCGGCGACGGTTTTATCCCCCAGCTCAGCCACATGGCTGGCCGCTGCGGCGGTGCTGGACATTTCAACCGTCTCAGCCTCGGGCAGATAACTGGCGCGCCATTCGGCACTCTGTGTCAGGCCCTGCGTGTGGGAGCAGACCGTCCGGATGTCCGCAAGCGTTGCACCCGGCACGCCCATCAGGGTCTGGCTGATTGGCAGGACCACCTCGCCCACAACATAGGTATCCGTCGCCGCAATCAGTGCATCCACATAATTGATCACGGCACCGCCCAGTGTGTTTTCCTGGGGAATCACAGCATAATCGGCAATTCCCGATTGCACATCCAACAGGGCGTCATGGACGGATGTCTTGGGCATCAGGGTTTCGCCGTTCTGAAACCAGAACTGTGTGGCTTCCTCGGTATAGGTGCCCTCCGGTCCAAGATAGCTGACATTTATGTGATCAGGGCTATCTGATGCATCCGGGCTTTCTCCCTGCGGCGTGGCCTTGGCAACGCCGTCGCCGTAGATGGTGAGGAAGTCGTCTCGCATGGAAATTGTGCCGATGCCCTGTGCTTCGTAGTCCGCTTTCTTCTTGGCGGCACTCTCGGCATTGCCGTACTCCCGCTTTTCGTCATCCGCCAATATCATGTAGGCGGCGCTTCTGTAGGGATTCGCGGAAATCGTATAGATCTCCATGGCCAGATCTCCTGAGGAATTTCCGAATGCGAGCACCGGCTGCTGGCCGATTTCACGGACGATGGCGTCTACCTTGCTGGTTTTGGCGTTCTCACCGTAGTAGTTGCCATCAAACACGATGGTATCCTCGGAGGTAAAGGTATACTCCGAGTCAGCTGCATCCCCCTGATTGGTTGCGGTATAGCCGTATTCCGTGCCAATGACGTGCGACGGCGGAATGTCAAGTGTTCCGTCAATGACCTGACGGACGATGTTGCGCTCTGTGGCGGTGACAATATAGACCGTAAAGCCGTTGCTCTCAAGGTAGTCAACAAGCTGAAGCATGGGTTTATACCAGGCGTTGCCACGGGTGAGGCCGGTGAAGCCCCAGGCATCGCTGGCTTTGAAACGTTCAACCACCTCTGCCAGCTCGGCCATTGTCATCCCTTTGTATGCCACGGCAGCTGCTGCGGCCTGGCGGGTACTCATGCCCTCCGGCTTGGCATCTCCGGCAGCACCCACGATCTCCTCTGCGACAGCCACCACGTCATCAGGCAGAGTATCCGCATGACTCAGTGCATAGTCTGCAAACACCATGTACTCAAAGCAGAAGGGATCGGTTTCGCACATGAGCGTGCCGTCGAGATCAAAAACGGCGATGCGATCCTCCGGGGGAATATAGTCCGGCGAATCAATGTCAGTGATCGCTTTCATATAATCAAGCAGGGAGGTAAGCGCCGGGGCTTCTTTGTTCCAGAGGGAAAAGGCATTCTCGTTCGCTTCCTCTGCGAAGGCAAAACCGGCCAAAGCCAGCAGGATCAGCATTGCGCAAAGGATGGGAAGCATTCGGTTTCTCTTCATTGAAATTACCTCATTTGTGTATTCTGTGCTGCTCAACAGGCGCCTTAACAGCCTCAGCATTTATGCAGATGTGAGGGGCTTGCCCTGCGTTCCCATCAAGAGGGGAACGCAAGACGAGTTCCCTCACATCAATCCACTTTTTGAAGCGCTACGCCGCAGCGGCAGGGCAGGTAGAGCCTGATGCCATAGCCAAACTCGGTGTCCTCGGCATAGTAGACCTGCTCCATGTTGGTTCGGCTTTGACCGCCAAAAGGCCAGTCGTCGGTGGACAGCACCACCTTATATCCGCCGGAACCGGTGATGCGGCAGCTGATAAACACGCTTTCCTGGCTCCAGGTCGGGTGCAGGTTGAAGGCGTACAGCAGTCCGCTCCGGGCAAAGATCAGAAGCTTGCGCTCATTGTCGATCCACAGGCTTTCCGCCGGACCGCTGGTATGGACAGCGTGGGTGTTCATTAAAAAGGTCATGGCCCGGTCAAAGGCAGCCAGCCAGTCAAACTTCATGTCCCAGTTCTGAACCAGTGACCACTGACGGCGGGCATAATGATAGCTCCAGCCGTTGCCCGCCCTGGGGAAATCCACCCATTCGGGATGGCCGAATTCATTGCCGATGAAATTGAGATACCCATTGCCCGCGGTGGCACAGGTCAGGAAGCGGATCACCTTGTGCATGTCAATGGCCCGATCCATGCCGGGACTGTGGTAGTCCTTGAACATGCCGGTATACATCTCCGCTCCTGCAAGGCGGAACATGAGGGACTGATCGCCCACCATGGCCTGATCATGGGATTCGGCGTACCCGATGGTCATTTCGCCCGGCCGGCCACCGGTCAGCTCATGCCAAAGATAGTGCATGTCCCAATCGTCCTGCATCTGATCCTTGACCAGCTTGATCCATACATCCGGAATGCCCATGGCCAGACGATAATCAAAGCCGATACCGCCGTATTCAAGCGGCAGGCACATGCCGGGGAATGCGCTTACGTCCTCAGCCACGGTCATGGCTTTGGGGTTATAGCCGTGAATCATTTCGTTGGCCAGCATGAGGTAGATGCGTCCGTCCACGTTGGTGTTCATGGAGAAATAATCGTCGTAGCTGTTAAAACTGCAGTAGCCATGATTCTCGTACATCATGCTGGTGACGCCGTCAAAGCGGAACCCGTCGAAGTGGAATTCCTCCATCCAGTATTTCAGGTTGGACAGGAGGAAGTGCAGCACCTCATGCTTGGTATAATCGAATATTTTCGTTTTCCAGGCGGGATGCCATCCCCGGTCTCCGGGCAGAAAATACTGATCATCGGTACCATCCAGCTGATTAAGGCCTTCACCGGGATTGGGGCAGGCATGACTGTGCACCACGTCGAGCAGTACGGAAAGGCCCATGCCGTGTGCTTTGTTGATGAGATACTTGAGATCCTCCGGTGTCCCATAGCGATGGGAGGGAGCAAAGAAGTTGGTGACCTGGTAGCCAAAGGAGGCATAGTAGGGATGTTCCTGGATGGCCATCAGCTGCACGGTGTTATAGCCCGACTGCTTGATCCACGGCAGGGTCGTATCCGCAAACTCCCGATAGGAGCCGATGCCGCCATGCTCCTGGGCCATGCCGATGTGCGCCTCATAGATCATGGGTGACTCCGGACGCTGCCTGCAGAAAAACTCCCCGTCGGTCCATTCGAAGGGCTCATCCGGCATCCAGATCTGGCCACACAGCGTTTCGTTGCTCATGTCCATGATGCAGCGGGTCATGTAGGCGGGAATGCGTTCAAAGCTGTTTCCCTGCCGCCCCACCAGCAGCTTGATGAATTGGCCGTGTTTCAGCTTATCCCAGCCGTCCAGGTAAATCTCCCATACGCCGCCGCCGATATGCCGGAGAGGATACTCCCACTTGGCCCAAAAGTTGAAATCTCCGGTCAGCCAGGCAGCGTCCGCGCCGGGAAGCCATTCCCGAAATACCCAGCCGGTTTCCGTCCGGTGGAAACCAAAATAACGGTGACCATTGGCAAAATCAGAGAGGCTGCGCCACTCGTTCAGATGCCAGCGCCGGTCATTAAATCGATCCAGATGCATTCGAATTTCCCCTGCATAGGGGGTCAGGGTCGGGTCTTTTTCCATCAGCAGCCAAAGCGCGTTGTCGACATGAATCATATGTCCTCCTGTTTTCTTTGTGTCGGTCCCAATTGTGTGTCCTCTGGAGATTTGCGCGTTATCGGCCCGCCGGTATTATCCGGCGATCCTTCAAAAGGCAATTTCTGCCTTGTTTTCCGTCAATCGGCGTTCGCTTAACCTGAACAGCAGGGATAAACACCAAGGACATGACGAACGGTCATCAGTATGAAACAGTTCGTCTGCCGGGGAAACCGCCTTGGAGAAAAGCAGCCTGAGCAGGGGCATTTGGAGTGTCTCAAATTGCATGCTGATCATAAAGCAGCATGCATTGGTATGCATGAGGAGGAAACAGGAGGTTATTCTGTTTCCTCTTTTTTATAGTCCTCCGTAATTCAACAATTGTATAATACTCACTATTTTCATTTGACGTCAAGGGACTGTTCCAGATTGTCAAACATAATGGAACCGTGATGATTGCTGCGAAATAGGTTTTCCAATCCCGATCATGACAATTTGAGCATGCTTCCCATGCGAAAACGAGCATTTCAAATTCTCGGAGGTTCTCTCTATAATAGAATCAGCGAAGGGCAAAGCCCTTAAAGGACAAATTCACAAAGCGTTCTGAAAAGAGATGAGAAATGGCTTACAAGATCGGTTTATGTTATGGTGATGCAATTGGTCCCGAAATCACCAAGGCGACGGAAGTGATGCTCAAGGCAGGTGCGGAGAAGGTTGGCCTCGATATCGAGACGCCGGTATATCTCATGGGCTGGGAAGGCATTGAAAAATACAATGATCCGGTTCCGCAGATCACCATTGACGGACTCAAGACCTGCGATGCCTGGGTGTTTGGCCCTCATGACAGCGCGGCTTATCCCAAGGAGTTCTTCGAGCGGGCCAATCCCTCCGGCACTATGCGCCATGTGTTTGACCTGTATTCGAATGCCCGTCCGGCAAAGGTCTATCCGGGCGTCAGCCCCAAGAAGGTCAAGGTCGATCCTGCCAGTGATATCGTGATTTTCCGTGAGAACAGCGAGGGTGCGCTGCCGGATCGGAACAAGTACCGTGGCTGGGGCGAGTTCATGCCCACCGAAGACCTGGTCCTTTCTATCAGCGTCACGTCAAGGAAAGCAACGGTTCGTCTGGCCCATGAGGCCTTCAAATGCGCCATGAAGCGGAAAAAGCACCTGACCATCGTGCATAAGGCCAACATCATTCAGTGGGCCTATGGATTCTTCCGCAGCACTATCAAGGAAAACGGCGCGCAGTACTATCCGGGGGTACGCATTGACGATTATCATATCGACGCCTCCACCGCTCATCTGGTTCGTCACATGCAGGATTTTGGCGTCATCATCATCACGAACCTGTTCGGCGACATCCTCTCCGACCTGGCAGGCGAGCTGACCGGTTCTCTGGAACTTGGCGCAGGCATCAACACCAATGATCATCGGTGCATGGCTCAGGCGGCGCACGGCTCCGCTCCGGACATTGTCACCCCCACCGGTCTTATGCTCTCCGGCTGCATGATGTTTGCCTGGCCGGCCACCAACCGGAACGATCCGAAGTTTGCAGAAGCGGCCAAGATCATGGAAAAGGCGGTGCTGGATACCATGGCAGCGTGCGAACTGACTCCGGACATGAATGGTACGGAAAGCACCAGCAGCTATGCTGAAAAGATCGCCGAGCGGATCCGCAAGGCCTGACCCCCCATATGAGGATGGAATTTGCACTGAAGCGCTGGATGCCCTGCGGCGAGGAGATGGCGAGGAGCGTGACCGGCTGCTGGGAGCTGAGGGGAAACGACTGGCCTTGCTTGGCTGCAACATGCTGTTCCTCTCTCAGATCACGATGGCCCGCGCCAAAGCGGCGATGGGAGAATTTGCCGATATTACCTTTACAACCCCGGAAGAGGGAGCAAAGGAGATTCTGCGACTGGTCCAGAAAGCCTGATCGTATTCAAAACAAATCACGGGCTGTCTCATGCTTTCATGAGACAGCCCGTGATTGTGTATATAGGGTTATCTGGCACTTTGGGCAGCGTTTTCACCGGCAACCTTGCCGAAATACAGCATGGTGGTGATGCAGTCACCGCTCTGGTGGGCCGCACCTTCAAGACCGCTGAGAATGTCGCCTGCGGCATAAAGACCGGAGATCACCTCATCCTGGGTGTTCAGCACCTGGGCATCTGTATTGATGGTCAGGCCGCCGAAGGTCAGGTGGTAATGTGCCTCGCCCTTGGCAATGCAGAAGGGACCTTCCTCTACCTTGCCGTTAAACTTGGCACGGCTAAAGTCCTTATCCTCGCCCGCATCCACATAGCCATTGAAGGTGTCAACGGTTGCTTTTACGGTTTCGGCATCAAGCCCGATGGCCTTTGCCGCTTCTTCCAGTGTATCGCGGACCACGAACCAGTCGCCGCGGGCCTGCATGGTATCGGTAAAGCCCTCCTGGGCAGCATTGAGACCATTGACCATCTTGGCGTCGCCAATGAAGTATACCAGGCCATCTGGCTGGTTGATGTAGGCGGTACCTGCGGTGCCCATGCCGGCGTTCTTGGTATCATCCCCGAAGCGCACGCAGTTGGCATTTACTGTGAGCTGGGAATTGGCGTTGATCTTGCCGAATTCGCTGAGAGAGCTGCCCTCGTGATATCCTTCCATCACCGTGACAGCAAAGCCCATATCCCGCAGCTTGGCGCCAAGCTTTGCGGCCATTACGATGCCGTCACCCACGTTGGTGGCAGGGCTGGTGCTGGCATTGTTTTCGCCGAGACCGGTACCGATCTTCTGGTACTTGGCCATCATCTGGGCATTGGACTGGAAACCGCCGGTTGCCAGGACCACGCCGCCCTTGGCATGATAGGTGTGGACATTGCCCTCGTGATCCTCAGCCGTTACGCCGGTTACCTTACCATCTTCCACGATCAGCTCTGTTGCCCGCATCCCCAGCACGATGCGTGCGCCATGGCTTTCAGCCATGTTCTGCAAAGCAGAGATCATGCCTGCAGCGCCGCCCACCGGGGTGCCGCCATGAGCATTGTACATCTTATCCTGGATCTCCATGCCGCCAGATACCAGCCAATTGTTGATGTCACTTGCAGCATGGAAGGATACGTTCAGCAGGGCAAAGTCATTGGTGGCTTCGTTGCCGTCAAGATCCTTGCCGGTGCCTTTGAGCATATGGTCAATCAGCGCCATTTCGACGCTGTCAAAGCGTCCGGTCTGGTCGCTTTCAAGGTAGGCACCAATCTGTTCCTGCAAAGCTGTCAGGGTATCGGCCCATTCACCAAAATCCGCAGGAGCGTAGGCAAGGTACTTTTGAAGTGCTTCGTCGTTGCGGTCCATCGCGGCATTGATGGCATCGTCAAACAGCAGCATATGACCAGCGGAACGGATGGTTGCGCCGCCTACCATACCATTGGCTTCCAGCACGATGACCGAAGCGCCTTTCTCTGCAGCACCGGCAGCAGCGGAAAGACCGGCGCCGCCAGCACCTACAACGATCACATCCGCTGTATCTTCGGCAGGTTCTGTCGTCTTCTCGGTCACAACCAGATTGCTCTTCAGGGCATCCACATTAAGTCCGGCATCAAGAGCCGCCGCTTCAATGGCTGCCACCAGTGCATCACGGGTTACGGTAGCGCCGGAGAATGCGTCCACCGCCAGGGATTGATGTTCCACCACGAAAGCAGGAATCTGGGCAAGGGGCGCATCGGCGATGCCGACGGTTTCGGCCTGCTCCGTCACCGTGACACCGGTGATCTTTTCACCTTCCACCGTGATTTCCACGGCAACTTTTCCGTTCTTTCCTTCTGCTTCGCCGGTGTAGGTATCGGCCAGAACAGAAGAGAAGCAGCACAGTGCCAGCATCAGGGCCAGCAGGATACTCATCATTTTCTTCATCGTTTTCCTCCTTTTGCCAAAAGCAAATTGATGTCGGAAAGAACGATAGCAAAACGATTCCTGATTTTCAAGATGAGCCCGATAACTGGGCAGGTTAAGCCGATAACTGGGCATCTTTCCTGGGGAAGACAATCTTTGCAGGAGGAAAATGGGATGCTATAATTCAGTAAGGAGCCATGCTCATCGCGTATGCGATGGCTCTGTCACGAAACAGGTACTTGACAGATGCCCGGCAAATCAACTGCCCAAATGTACCTGAAGAGAGAGGCGGGTGAAAGGATGTTTCACATTGCAATTTGTGATGATACGACGGAGATACGGCTGCTGCTTCAGCAATACTTTAAGAAATTCGAGGCCGAAGCGGATTTCCCGCTGGCGCTGGATGCGTACGCTAGCGGAGAGGCACTGCTCAAGGCTGATCCGACTTCCTATGATCTGCTGATCCTGGATGTGCAGATGGAAGGGATGAACGGCATTGAAACAGCGCGCAGGATTCGGCAGGCCGGCGGTCAGATGACCATCATCTTTTTTACCAACTATGTGCAGTATGCGCTTGAGGGATACGAGGTGCAGGCGTATCGCTTCCTTTTGAAGCCGCTGACGTATGAACAGTTCTCCGATGTTGTGGGTACGGCGCTGCGGCAGATGCGGGAAAGGAAACAGGACTGCCTGAATATTCGTCAAAAGGACAGCGTGACGCGCATTGTCATTGCTGAGATTGCATATGTGGAAACAGAGCGGGGTCACATTGTCCTTCACACCAAAGGAAAAGAAACAATATCAAGCAGCATGACCATGAAAGAGATTGAAGAAACCCTGTCTATTCATCGCTTCTTTCGCTGTCACACGGCCTATCTGGTCAATATGCGGGAAATCAAAAAGGTCACTCAGCAGAGCGTGGTGCTGAAAGAGGATACGGTTATTCCTCTCAGCAAGCATCGACGGAAAGAAATGAAGGAAGCGCTGGCGCTTTATTGGGGGGAGCAGTTCTTATGAGGATACCGTGGGATCAATTGCTGGCCCGATTCATGTATGTGGTCGTATTTGCAGGCGGCTTTGAATTGCTGGTATATGAACTGCCACACCGGCATAACCGCGCGCTTTCTCTGATTTGTCTGGCAGCAGCATTTCTTCTGATCTCTACCCATAGGTAAGGGCTTGAAGTTATCGCCCCCTTTTCCCTGGGCCCACACCGTACGTGCGACTTTCATCGCATACGGCGCTCCATCGAACCTGTCAGGCATTGTTATCTTTTAACATTCCTCTCAAGTTCATTACAT